>CADDZN010000044.1 GCA_902812375.1 bacterium
GATTCACCGTCCCGAAAATCGATGCGGGATCGTCGTTGCCATACCCCACCATCACGAACATCGGGTATTCCATCCCGCCCACCGGGCCTGCGACGCTCGTCGCCTGTGGATATGGAAACGGGAAAAACAGTTGCGAGTATTGCCTGATCGTCCACTGTGTCTGTTCGGCCGCGTCTTCCCACGCTTTCCCGGACTTCGGGAACTCGTAATAAGCCTGCGTGAGTATCCCGTTCCAGCTCGTCGCATCCCAGCGGAAATCCGGCGCTCCCGCCCAAGCAACATCATGAACGTGTTGCGCGCGGAAGTGCCAGGTCTTCGTGCCGCTCACGCTTCGGCTTTTCGCTGCGGCCGCTTCCGCCTGCGTAATAATCTGAACCACATCGCTGCTGCGTGAGGCAACGGCGAGGCGGCGCCGTTGCTCCGGCGTAAGCACTTCTTCGGGGTTCTGAAGCACACCGCTACCGGCAACGATGTAACCGGCTGGAACGGTCACGGAATAGTCGTAGTCTCCATACTCGAGATAAAACTCGCCTTGACCTAGATATGGGTCGGTATTCCATCCACGCACGTCATCGTAAACCGCCATCCTCGGGTACCACTGAGCAATCTCATACAGCGCGCTATCACGCCCCATCCGATCAGAGCCATGCTCGGGAACGCGGAACGAATAGTTGATTCCGATAGTGGCGGTCCCACCCCGCGGCCGTAGCGGCGCAGGGAGATCGAGACGCATCATGGTGTCGTTTATTCGCGGCTGTACCGCCGTACCGTTCACCCGCACGTCCGTAAGGTTGTATCCACCCTCGAAGCCGCGTACACCCCACCGCGAGTCTGCGGGAAAGAGCGCCGAGCCCTCGCTCCCCGTACGGTAAAGATTCTGATCGACTTGGACCCAAACGAAGCGGAGGGTATCCGGAGAGTTATTAGTGTAGGCGATTTGCACCGCCCCGCTTACTTCGGTGGTGCTCGTGTCGAGCGAAGCCTTTATCGTGTAGTCCGCCCTTTGCTGCCAATAATCGGGTCCTGGAACTCCACTCGATGATCGATACCGATTTGGGCCCGGCCAATCGATGCGATTGGTAGTGGCAAAAGGGTCGTCACGCTGGGTCTCGAACACATTGCTGACTGGCGAGCCCGCGTCTGGAGAGCCTGTCGCTGGTGTCTCCATCCTCACTGGTGCGAGCACGACCGGGCGTTGCTGCGCGCACGCAGCTACGGCGACTAACAGAAAGGTGTGATACTTCACGTGTCGGTGTGTTGTAGTTGGGCGTCGTGGACTGCGGCATGCAGCCGGAACGTAAAGCAAAATACCGAACGTTCACCTTGCGTGAGTAGCCTGGTGTCCATACCCTCTCCGCAATGAGCCGCCCCAAAGTATTACCCTCACTTCTTGAAGGCTGCGCGACTCCGGCAGGAACGGAACGTTTCCGAAAGCGCTTTGCCGACGGCCATGCCGATCATTTTTATCGGCTTCTCGCGGATGGCCCGTTCGTTTCTTCCTTGGGCTTGGGTACTTATCTCGGTGAATGCGACGACGGAGATGACGCGCGTTACGTCGCAACCATCATCGCCGCCGTGGGAAAGGGTGTGAATTTGCTCGACACGGCTATCAACTACAGATGCCAGCGGTCAGAGCGTGCAATCGGTGAAGCCATTCGTATCCTGACAGCCAGAGGCAGCATCAAGCGGGACGAAATCGTGGTCTGTACCAAAGGCGGCTACATACCGCTCGACCGCACCCCGCCCGCCACGAAGGAAGGATATCGCGGTTTTCTCGACAGCGAGTACTACGCCCCCGGCGTCATGCAACCCGATGATGTCGTAGCAGGCGGACACTGCCTTGCCCCCGGATATCTGAACGATCAGATCGAGCGTAGCCGGCGCAACCTTGGTATCGCTTTCATCGATGTTTATTACTTGCACAATCCCGAACAGCAGCTCGATGTAATCAAGCGACCGAAATTCGTGAGTGTTTTGGCCTCCGCGTTTGAATCGCTGGAGCAGCAGGTCGAAAAAGGTGTGATCGGATGCTACGGCTGCTCGACATGGAACGGATTCCGCGTTCCGCCTGGAGCCAGAAACCACCTTAGCCTCGAGGAAATCCTGAACGTTGCTCGCGATGTCGCCGGCACTCACAACCACTTCAAAGTCATTCAGGTTCCCGTCAATCTTGCAATGACGGAGGCCATACGTCTCCCCACACAAAACGTTGACGGCACACTGGTCCCACTTCTCGAGGCGGCGAACCATTTCGGAATTGCGGTGATTGGCAGCGCGACGCTAATGCAATCGCAGCTCGCTCAGTCGCTCCCGGAGCAACTTCGGTCCGCGTTTCCCGGCTTCAATAGCGATGCTCGCCGAGCGATTGCGTTCGCGCAATCGCTTCCGCTAGCGTCGGCTCTGGTTGGGATGAAGTCGATCGCGCATTTGGAGCAGAACCTGGAGCACGCCGAGGTCAGCTAGAGATCTCGAGTTCGAGCATCTCGCTGGAGCCGTAGTCCGCAACCATAATGCGGTGCGCGTTGGTGTCAGCCACGTACGCGCACTCCTCGGCTGCGGCTACTCCACCTGGTTCATGCAACCCTCGGAGCCAGGTGCGAGCTTCTCGCGACTCAGGATTGACCCATTTGAGGGAATCGTTGTAAGAATCGGCGACTAGCAGCTCGCCGTTGGAGCGTCGCGCAATCCCTTGCTGGTGCTGCATCCTGACTTTATCCCCCACGCCGTCCAAGTCCCCGAAGTCGAACAACCCGGTACCGACTATGGTGCCTACTGATCCTTCCCTATCTATGTCTGCCCAGCGAATCGCGCTCGACTCGGCGTCGGCGAAGTACAGGCGCCTGTCGTCGGCGGTTATTCCCATGGGTTGTGCCAGCAGAGCACCCGCGTTCGGTCCGTCGCGGATATCCTCTCCGCCAGTCCCACTGTGTACACGCGAAAGTCCCGAATGCCTATTGATGGCCCAGATCTGATGTACTCCCGCCATCGCTACATATATAGTGTCCGCAACCACGACCAAGTCCCACGGTGATGAGAGAGCTCCTTCCATTCTGTCGGCATTGGTTCTCATCTGCCTGCCGGTGCCAGCAAGGGTTCGCGCTCTCCCGGCATTCACATCGACCACGGATATGGTGTGATTTTCCGAGTCAGCGACGTATAGATCTTTGCCAGTGAACGCGAGCCCTTGCGGCGAGCTGAATGCAGTGGGCACGCCCGCTTTGCTGCCTTCCCCTTCCGAGAGGGACACAACATGCTCGATGCGCATGCGAGCTTGCCCCTCGAGTCGACCGACTATAACCCTGTGATTGCCGGTATCCGACACGGCAATCCGGTCGCCATCAACTGCAACCTTTCCGGGGTATTTCAAAGTCGACGGCGCGATCGCGGGTATCTCAGGCGGAAAATGCGTGAGATGTGCTGTAGACTCCTTGGCTGGCAGTGAGACCAGCCGCTCCAAAAGCGGCCGAAGCATCTCCGCCGTGAATTCGCCAGCGTGAGCTCCAACGACATAACCATTGCGGTCTATTACAACGAGAGTAGGCCATGCGTTGACTGCATACGACCGCCAAACACGGAACTGGCGGTCGTTCACGATGGGGTGCGCTATATCGTACCGGAGAGACGCCTCTCGAATGCGGGCGGTGTCGCGCTCCGCGATATATTTGCCGCTATGCACCCCGATGACCGCTAGGTCGCCGGAATACTGCCTCTCGATCTCCCGCAACTGCGGAAGAACATGGATACAGTTGATTCAACCATAGGTCCAGAAGTCGAGCAGTATGACATGTCCGCGAAGTTGGGCCAATCCAAGCGGGCGACCGCCAGAGTGAAGCCAGTCGAGGCCATGCGGGAATTCGGGGGCGCGAACACGAGGTATATCCGAGATTGGTTGTGACATAATCCCTATGGCTCGACAAGAATCACTGCACCGCGCCCATCATCGACCAGGTGGAGGGTTTCAGAATCCATGGCCATCGGCACAGATGCACGGTTTCCTGGACTTTCTCAAGTGGACCTTCATCGAGCGACGCCGTAATCCACGACGTCCTGATCCGGATCCGGCTGTGTTTGTTCGTGCCACTCCTGAATATGTCATGCCACGAGCAGTCCCCGAGCAATTCACTCTCACCTGGGTCGGTCACACAAGCTTCCTGATCCAGATTGGCGGACTGAATGTCTTGACCGACCCGATCTGGAGCGACCGTGCGTCGCCGTTCCAGTTTGCCGGGCCGCGGCGGTGGGTGCCTCCCGCCGTCGATTTTGATCGGCTTCCGCCGATCGACGCTGTACTGCTCTCACACGATCACTACGATCATCTGGATTCCGCGACGGTCTCACGTTTGTCGCGGCGATATCCTGCCGCACAATGGCATGTCCCGCTTGGAGTAGCAGAATTTCTTCGCCACCGCGGAGCCCGCGAAATCTTGGAGAGTGACTGGTGGGACGATCACACGTTCGGAGGTCTGCGATTTACGTGCGTGCCCGCGCAACACTTTTCCGGCCGCACGCTTGGGAAGCGGAACGCCACGCTGTGGTGTGGTTGGACTGTGAGGTCGGAGGCTAGCTCGGTCTTTTTTGCGGGCGATACCGCGTTGCATCCGGAGTTCGAGCTTATCGCTGCCAAGCGTGGTCCATTTGATGTGGCAATTCTGCCCATCGGAGCATACGAGCCACGGTGGTTCATGGGTTCGGTGCACATGAACCCCGAGGACTCCGCTGAGGCCATGAGGCAGCTCGATCTCGGACAACAGGGTCGTCGTCTCGTCATGGTCGCCTCGCACTGGGGAACTTTCAAGCTTACCGACGAACCTATGAACGAGCCGCCCGAGCGCATGCGTGAGGTCTGGAGAACAGCCGGGCGAGCCCCTGCAGACCTCCGGGTGATGCAACACGGAGAGACGCTGCACTTCCGGTGACGTCTCACGATTAGTCCGCGCGAACGCGCAACCGTTATACAGCGTGTCGCATCGACATTGTGCGCGAATCTTGCTATCGGTTGTACAAACCCTCCTTCACGGAGCTTTCGTATGGCTGCAGCCAAGAAGTCCAGTAGTCGTGGTGGTAGAAAACGGTCGCGGTCCGGATCCTCCGGGCGCAAGAGTGGCGGCCGCAGCAGTGGCGGTCGGAAGCGGTCGAGCAGCCGCTCCGGCGGTGCGCGCAAATCCTCGAGCGGAGCGAGAAGATCATCGCGCGGCTGAAGGAAGTCCTCATCGAGCCGTAAAGGCGGTGGACGCAAATCATCATCGCGTGGGTCCAGCAGCCGTTCTTCCGGTCGTAAAGGCGGCGGTCGCAAGAGCAGCGGAGGGCGGAAGGGTGGGGGGCGGAAAACAGGAGGCACCCGCTCTCGCCGCAAAACACAGTCTCCCGTTGCCCGCGTGAAGCGCGTTGCTACAGGCGTCGTGCAGCAGGCGGCAGATTTGGGCGAAAGAGCGGTGGATACGGTTACAGAGTTCGTCCAAGATCGATTCTAAAAAGTCGCAACGATCCAACAATTCATGTTCGGCAGTTGTTAAGCGTTTAGCCAGCAACTGCCGAACCGCCGCTGTGCGTCGTTAGCCACATCTCGGTCTCAGAAAACACGCGCTCCCTGCCGTAATCAACCGTCACGATATGGCCAGCTCCTTCGGTCCATATCAGCTTCTTCTCTTTCGCACCGAGCGCACGGAGCGCGAACTCGGCTACTTCAGGTGCGCACCGAGGATCCTCTCGCGATTGAATTATTAGCGTCGGGGCCCGCACGTTCCCGATCGCGCGCCTCGCAAGTCGCACAACTTTCCATAACTCAAATAGCGCGCGGCCAGTGACCTTGCCGTACGCAAGATTCTTTTCCCGTTCTATGGGATCGCGGATGGACCGTGGATCCCGCGAGCTCAGTTCTCCAACGACCCTTCCCCACACCTGATGAGTCACCGCCGCAACACGCAGCATTCTCGGCATGCCGAGATACGGAGCGATCAGAACCAACGCCGGAATGTCGGCTCGTTCGCTCGCGATAATCGTCGCCAGCGCGCCGCCCATCGATAACCCCACGAGGGAAACCTTGTCGTGGCGGGTACGCATTTCGGCAAAGGCTTTTCTCGCCGCATCTATCCAGTCGCTGGCGCCGGATCTCCCAAACGCCGCCATGTCCCGCCCGTGCCCCGGCAGCAACGGCGCGTACGGACTGTAGCCAGATTTGTGGAGACGTCTCGCAAGCAGAGTCAGTGTCTGCGGTGTATCCCCAAAACCATGCAGGAGGAGAACCCCCGGGGAGCCCTCCTCCTGCAAATCTATGGTTTGCGCGCCACGAACTATGGCCGCTGTCTCAGCATCCTGAATCGTTGCATCCATCCAGCGTCATGTAGTTGACAGCTCCCGCGCGACTGAGAGCCCTGAGTCGGTATCGTGTCCATTCCCCAAACCGTTGGCGAGCGAGCTCGGTTCGATCAGAAAGGTCATGCCCCGCCTCTCCGCGATTCCCGCTGATACGAGTCGGCTCAGAGCAAGAGCGATCGATTCCCGTGTGGCGCCTACCATCTCGCACAGCAACCGATGGTGACTGTTCTCGAGCTTGAGCCTGCCGTCATCCGCCGTGAAGCTGCGGTCGGTGCTCAAGTGTGTGAGAGTGGAGATCAGACGTTGATCTACGTTCAACGCGGCGAGCTCGTGCAACTTCTCGAGCAGGTACGAACGCTCGGACATTATTTGCGAGAGCAGCGGGAGTGTCTGCGCGGGATGTTCTCTGACGAAAGCGCGGAACTGCGCGCCGCTGAGAAACAAAGTCTTGGTCTCCTCTGATGCGCTTGCGTCAGTGACGTAGCGGCTGTTCGGAGCAAGTCCCTCCGTTCCGAATGTCTGCCCTGCTGTACAGATCACAGGCACGAATCCGCGCCCGACTTTGATTTTGTTTCGCAGCACGACGTGACCTTCCAGGACAATGAAGACACCGTCTGCTGCCGCGCCGCGCTGGTAGAGTTGGAAACCCGCTGGCCATGTCGCCTTCGCACCATACGCCGCAATCGGTACTATTTCCTCTGGAGCGAGTCGTGAACGCCTCGCTCCTCTTTCCGTATTTTGCATCGACTTTCGACCATCCTTGCTCTCGTCGACCTGAATGCATCGCAATGTCCGGGCCCATTACAGCGCGACGCACGAGTGCGAATCTCAGTCTCTGAGTAGCAATCCTGTTGCCACCTTCAGTGATCGCGTCGCGGCATCGAATCGCTGAGTGAGATCTGCAAGCTCCGCTGCAATTCTCGTTTCGTCGCCGGCGCGAATCGCCTCGTTCACAGAGGGAAGCACCATTGTGGAATATCCGTTGTTCTCGTCGGCGGCGTAGATCAGATTCCTGAACCACGGGCGCGTAATCAGTCCCTGCGGCCTCGTAAGTTCTCGTTCCACCCGGAGGAGCGCAGCGTTCACTTGCTTCGCTCTAGCGGTCGGTACCTTCGATCGCAGCACACTATCACGCGCACTCGCAAACTCCGTTGCGGCGCTTTCCATTCGTGCGACTGCTCCGGATAGTCCGGCAACAGACAATTTTGAGTGCTTTGCTAAGAGTGTGTCGGCGACTTGCGACACGAAGCGTTTCATCGTTCGGGCGTACTCGGCGTAGTCGTATGGGAGAATCTCGGAGTTAGCTATCCGTAAGAGTGCGGCCGCCGCAATGCGCGCATTCGTCGCGTGATACTCGAACTTTGGATCACCGAACTTCGACATCCAGTGGTATGAATCGTAGGCGGAATGGTAGATGCCCTGCGGACCCCCAAATCCCCAATCCGCGATCGGTATTCCGAGATGGTTGTAGAAGCCGGCGAAGTCTGAGCCGCCGCCCGGGTCTCCCATCTGAGGCTCCAGTGTATCTGCGGCAAGGTGAGCGCGTTTCCTCCAGACGTCATACACACTTCCCTCATGACTCGGATCTGGAATTTCTTTCGCGACATCGCGCAGCAATCCACGGAGAGACGGCGATCCCCCAGCACTGAAATTCGGACCTTGGGCGACGTCGTCCTGATTGAGATAGGCGACGGCACTCTTCATTAGCCGCGCCGTGTCTTCTTCCACGAACTCCGTCGAGCCCAGCAGTCCCCACTCTTCAGCATCCCACGTGGCGAATACAATCGTACGCTTCGGCTTTCTACCTGCTCGCACTTCTTCCGCGATCGCGTGCGCGGCCTCCAACACACTCACGGTGCCACTGACGTTATCAGCAGCGCCGGGACCCCACGCGTCACGGTGGCCACCAATGATTACTATCTCATCGGGGAACTGAGTTCCGCGGACGATTCCAAAAGTGTCCCATATCTGCTTGTAGGGATTTGTGGCGGCATCAGTGACTACCGCCATGCGAGCCTGAACGGGACCGGGCCCAACATGATACCTGAATGGAAGCCCGCCTTGCCATGTTTGAGGTATTGAGTTTCCCGCCAATCCACGGAGTAATTCCGCCGCGTTACCATAGGACATCGGCAGCACGGGAATGTGTGGGATATCCATCGTCGCGACGGGAAGACGCGGAGCGCCCGGAGTGCTCGGGTAACCCGGTGTGCTCGGATCGCCATCCGAGTTCATCACGCTGCCGCGCTGAATGCCCTGCGAAGGTCGCATAGGACCAGCCGGATAGACGTCACCTCGCATGTAGCCGTCGTCCGCGGGATCGCTATAAATGATCAAGCCAAGCGCGCCATGCTTCTCGGCTTCTCGCGCCTTGATACCGCGATACGATCTACCGTAGCGAGCAATGGCAATCTTGCCTTTCACCGACACGCCCATCGAGTCGAGCTGTGCGTAGTCTTCGATGAGACCGTAGTTAACATAGACTACATCGCCGCTCACATCGCCACCGGCACCATAACCGTTGAATGCGATAACTTGGGGAAACGCCCAAGACGTCGTGTCCTCGGAAACTGGCCCTTCCCTTAAGTCCAATTCAACGGGATTAGGCGCGGTTCGCCAGACTCGCGTACTGGACGGGTGTGGCATCCAGACGCTATACGTACGAACCTCGGTCTCGAGGCCCCACGATTTCATCTGATCGATTACATAATCGCGTGTTCGTGCCTGCGCGGTAGTTCCTGCCATGTGCGGCTGGAGTGAAAGAAACTTCGAATGTGCCGATGCGCTCGAGGGCGACGGACGCGCTATCGCAGTCGTCTCCGCCGCCCGCTCCGCAACTGCGGCTTGCGTTGAGTAACCGGGCGTCGTTTGGGCGGTGACGGGAGCGGCGAGCACAATCATTCCAACTGCGATGAGCCTGTCCATGCGGTCCGATACCCCTCGTGACATTGTGATTCGTTCTCGGTTAGTGCGCGTTGCTCTCTCAATCATCCAATTGATCGAGCGCGACATTGATTGCCGCGCGCAATCTCGCCTCTCCCTCAACTCCCGGCTGGACAGACGCCGCAAGTGAATTGAACTTCGCGAGCATTTCTGATTCTACGAAACTCTGTGGCTCGCGCACGCCAAGCGACTCGAGAGAGCGGATTGCCAGACGCCGGAGCAGCTCGATAGTATCTGGCTCCAGGTCTTTGAGAGCTTCGGGACCCGGCGATAGCTCTGCTTCTCCGCGATGACGTCGTCGACGGGGAGTCTCGAGCAGCGCCCGGATTGACCCGAGCTTGACCACGACTGATCCCGGCGAGTGTTCCCTCCACTCGGCTACCACCCCATTTCGTCGCAGCGAAGGCATTAAGCCGAGAATCGCTTCGCGTACGGGAGACACCCCATTTGGGCTTTGGTTGCCGCGCCCGGTGACGATCAGAACTTCAGTGGCCCCGCCGACCTGACGCTCGCGGAGCCATGCTTCCGCTCTGAACCGCGCATCAGCGACCGTCGGCAATGATTCTCTCAGGTTAAGCGTGTTCTTCGGCCCGAACTCGCTCTCATCGAAAGCCCGCAGCACAGAATGGAGTGAAACCCTTCCCGATCGCACGTTGCGCTCTCAGTCTGGCGTGCTCATTTGCATTGTGGCGGCGCGCCCGCGCGAAGTCCGAAAGCAGTAGTGACGGCGATTCTCCACCCTTGCGGAGTCTTCACGAATATCCTCTCGGACACTCCACTGGAAGTCGTGTCATGCTCCGTCACTGTATAGCAGTACGTACCGTATACGACACCCGGTGATATCGGAAGCACCCGAAGACTTCTGGCGACCAGAGTATCGGGCCAGGTCGAGTCCCTTAGAGCACTCCAGTTTTCGTATCCCAGCTCCAAACCGCCGGGGCCATTCCTGGCGAGTGTCGGAGAGTGCAAATAGGTCGCGAGATACCGCCCACGGTCGCGTTTATGAATTGCATCGATGTTCGCTTCGAACAGCGCGCGCGCCTCTAACGTGTCCCGCGTAGTGCCTTCAGCAGCCGGCTCGCCCGTTACCACGGGCGCCGGCGCGCACCCGATGATCGAAACCAGAGACAGCAGAAGTCGGCCGAACGAGAGCTTCGTTGTCCTCATAAGCCACCCGAAGGAGTTCGGATATGTTAACCGCTCCCCATCGAGTTTGCGACTCAGGAGAAGTTATCGCGCGATGATCCTCTCAATGATGGACAGGCCCCTCACGAGATCGTCGCGATCGGCAATTAACGGCGGAAGAATTCTCAGAGTATGCTCGCCGGCTGTCAATGTGAGGAGTCCTTCTTCCCACCCGCGCTGAACGACATCGCCCGCCGGCTCGACGACATCAAGGCCCCACATGTACCCGACTCCCCTGATCGCGCGCACGCGGCCAGAACGCCGAGCAATCGTCTGAAGCTGCTCTCCGAGCCAGGCACCGTTTTGCCGGACGCGCTCGAGAAGAGACTCGTCGGACAACCGTTCCAGTACATGTGCCGCAACCGCTGATACAAACGGACCACCACCAAACGTGGTGCCATGATCGCCTGCCTGAATTGTGTCGGAGATCTCTCCCGATACCAGCACGGCACCCATTGGGAGTCCGCCCGCGAGTGGTTTTGCGACCGTGAGCATGTCGGGAATCACGCCTGCACCCTGGTAAGCAAAGAGATGACCCGTTCGACCAAGTCCGCACTGGATCTCATCGAAGATGAGCGCGATGCCGCGCTTGGCGGTCAGCCTCCGCAAGCCGTCTAGAAAACTGGCTTCCAGAACGCGCACGCCTCCCTCGCCCTGCACAGGTTCGACAATGACTGCCGCGACCGTTTCCTCGTCCAGCGCGGTATCAAGCTCCACCAAGTCGCGTTCACAGATCGATACCCCTCCGGCAAGCGGACGAAAGGGCGCCCGATAGGAGGGCCTGTCCGTCGCCGCGAGAGACGCGAACAGTCGCCCATGAAACCCGCCTCGAAGCGCGATGATCTCGACCTTCGAGTCCGACCCCGTCTTCCTTGCCCACCGTCGCGCAAACTTGAACGCTCCCTCATTCGCTTCCGCGCCGGAGTTGCAAAAAAACACCTTCGCGGCAAACGACAGCTCAACCAGTCTCGCCGCCAGCAGCTCGCCCGCCGCTGTTCGATAGAGATTGGATGTATGAATGAGGCCTGTTGACATTGCCTCGTTCATTGCCTTGAGGATCCCCTCATCTCCGTAGCCAAGAGCGTTGACCGCAATTCCGCTCGAGAAGTCCAGGTATCGCTTCCCTTTCGCATCTATAAGCTCCACCCCTTCGCCTCTAACGAACTCCATCGGCGCTCTCTTGTACGTGCCGAGAATGGCCGTGGCAGTCGGCACACTGGCCGGGATGACTTCCGATTCGGTTGGCATAGTGATGCTACTCATATTGCAACGCCCTGAGATTGAGTGATGAACGTTCCTCGCTCGTCATCGACGAGTCCGTCAAGATCACAGATCCTTACGCATTGGACGCCCGAAACGAGCGCCACTTGAGCCGCCTCGAGCTTCGCCGCCATACCATCCGAAGCCGTACCTGCATGTACCAGAAGTCGCGCGATCTCCACGCTCAGAATGGGTATCATGCTGCCGTGTTGATCTCGAACTCCTTCAACATCCGCGATCAGTAGTAGTTCCTCCGCGCCCAGCGCCATGGCCAGTGCCGCAGCGGCGTCGTCCCCGTTCACGTTGAGTGGACCGCCTTCCGGGCTTCGCGCGTCATAGGCAACGGGCGAGATGACAGGAAGATTGCCTGAGTCCATAACCGCGCTCAGTAGTTGGAGATTCACTTTCGTTGGGCGGCCCGCAAACCCGAGTGACTCAGCGTCGATAATTTCAGCGCTTATGAGAGCGCCATCTTCTCCTGAGAGTCCAACGGCAGGGACACCCTTTGCAATCAGGCCATTCACGAGCCGCTTGTTAACAACACCAGACAAAACCATCCGCAGCAAATCGAGATCGGCTTTCGATGTCACTCGGCGGCCGCCCACAAATTCTGCTTCTCGACCGAGAGCGCGCTGCATAGCCGACACTTCGTCGCCGCCGCCGTGCACGACGCAAAGAGACCGGGGCGAGCGGTCCCATGCTTCCGCGAGAAGGGCGAACAGGCGCGGATCGGTCTGTGCTCGTCCGCCTATCTTCACGACCCGTGTCACGTGGGTAGCCCGGTCGGCTCGCTCAAGCCAAGAAGGACATTCGCGTTCTGGATTGCCTGTCCCGCCGCTCCTTTCACAAGGTTGTCGATAGCCGAAATAATTATCAGCGTCGGCTGATTCACGTTTGCCGCACTCGTGACGCTGATCCGGACCACATTCCGACGAACCACGTCGCGCAGCGTCGGCGGTTCGCTGGCGATCTCGATAAAAGGCTCGTCCGTGTAGCACTCTTTCCACAGAGAAAGCGGGTCGTCAGCGTAATCCATGGTCGGCACGGTAATCGTTGCGAGAATCCCGCGAGATACCGGCAGCAGGTGCGGCGTAAAGAGAATGTCATTGTTCTGACCGCCCAGCTCCCTGGTTACGGCCTGCATTTCCGCGACGTGGCGATGGTTGTTCCCGACCGAGTATGCGCGGAAATCTTCAGCGACCTCGGCAAAAAGGAGGTCAGGGCGCGGCGAATATCCAGCACCTGTAACGCCGCTTGCGGCGGACACGTTTATGGTTGCGCCGGGAACGACTCTCCCTTCCATCAAGAGGGGAGCTATCGCCAGTAATACGGCAGTGGGATAACAGCCGGGATTTGCAACAACCTGTGCCCCCGGGATCCGCTCCCGCATCAGTTCAGTGAGGCCGTACGGCACACCGCGATGGCGACCAATCTCTGTCCCTGGTCGAAAATCCGCGGAGAGATCGACGACTCGTGCGCCGGCCGATCGCGCATCGTCCACCCATCGTGCCGATGCACCGTGTGGAAGCGCCGTGAAAACGACCTCGGCATCGGCCAACCGCGCGTCTTCCGCGGCCACGTAGGTTATCTCTTGTCCGGCGATTCTCGCGCGCTGCCCACGCTGCTCGTTGGCAGAGGCAAACGCGAGCTCGAGGCTGGGGTGTTGTGCAATCAGCGCACAGAGTTCTCGTCCAGCGTATCCACTGGCACCCAAAACCCCGACCGGAAATTTATGCATAGAGAATGCATAACATTACACCGGCGTATGGTCAATGATCCCACGGGCGCTATCTCGCGCCTTGTCCCCCGAAGTGCTAGACTCAGGACTCATGGCCAACAAACGGGAGCGACACGATACGATTCTGGAGATTATCGAGTCGCGTGTCGTCAGCAGTCAGGAGGACCTCCGGAAGCTGCTCTTGC
>CADDZN010000045.1 GCA_902812375.1 bacterium
CCTCGCACCCGTTCTCCGCGGCCCAAATGTCTATACCTCACCCGTTCCTGATTGCTAACTTTGTTCAATGACTCGCCCAGATGCCGAAGCGAACTGACATCCACCGAATCCTGTTGATTGGCTCCGGCCCGATCATCATCGGGCAAGGTGCTGAATTCGATTATTCGGGCACTCAGGCGGCGAAGGCGCTTCGGGAAGAGGGTTTCGAGGTCATCCTCGTCAACTCGAATCCGGCGACGATCATGACCGATCCCGAGATCGCGGATCGCACGTATATCGAGCCCGTAACGCCTGAGTACGTGGAGCTCGTAATCGCGAAAGAGCGTCCTGATGCGCTCCTGCCGACAATGGGCGGGCAAACCGCTCTCAACGTCGCGATGAAACTCGCGGAGCGCGGCGTGCTCGAGAAGTACGGCGTCGAGCTGATTGGCGCCGATGCCCGAGCGATCGCGATGGCGGAAGATCGAAAGCTGTTTGGGGAAGCAATGCGTCGGATTGGCCTCGCGGTTCCACAGGGCGGGATTGCGACCACGCTTGACGAAGCGCTGAGCGTCGTCGAGACGACAGGGTTTCCCGCGATCATCCGCCCCGCGTTTACCCTTGGTGGCACCGGCGGAGGCATCGCCTACAACCGGCAAGAGTTCGAGGACATCGTTCGCCGCGGGCTCGACCTGTCGCCGGTGAGCCAGGTGCTCGTCGAGCGCAGCGTAATCGGCTGGAAGGAGTTCGAGCTCGAGGTGATGCGTGATGGCGCGGATAACGTCGTGATCGTCTGCTCGATCGAGAACATCGACCCAATGGGTGTCCACACCGGCGATTCGATCACCGTCGCGCCGGCAATGACTCTCACCGATCGGGAATACCAGAAGATGCGCGACGCGGCAGTCGCAGTGATTCGGGAGATCGGAGTGGAAGCGGGCGGCTGCAACATTCAGTTCGCGATCAATCCGCGAGATGGCGAGATGCTGGTCATCGAGATGAACCCGCGGGTTTCGCGATCCTCCGCGCTCGCGTCGAAGGCAACCGGATTTCCAATCGCGCGTATCGGCACCAAGCTCGCGGTGGGCTACAGACTCGACGAGATTCCCAACGACATCACCGGAACAACTCCTGCCTCATTCGAGCCGGTGCTCGACTACGTCGTCGTCAAATGTCCGCGCTTTGCTTTCGAGAAATTTCGCGCCGCCAATCCGCGCCTCACCACGCAGATGAAGTCGGTGGGTGAATCCATGGCGATCGGCCGCACGTTCAAGGAGGCGTTCCAGAAGGCCCTGCGCGCCCTCGAGATCGGCCGCTCAGGGTGGACGATTGCGTCCACGCTGCTCGACGATCGGCTCGACGAAGACTCCCCTGAGGCGCTGCGCGCGGCGCTGCGCCAGCCGAGCCCCGAACGAATCTTCCAGATAAAACGCGCGCTTCAGTCCGGAATCGAGGGCGCCGAGGTAAGCGACCTGACGGGGATCGATCCATGGTTCGTCTCGCAGATGGTCGAGCTTCTCGATGCGGAGCGTGGCTACGCGGAGCTCGCTACCGTAGATCGGGACGTTCTCTGGCAGATGAAGCGAATGGGATTTTCGGACCGGCAGCTCGCCGAGCTTCGCGACGAAACCGAGTCAGCCGCGCGGGCGCGGCGCATCGCGCTTGACATCCTGCCCTCGTACAAGATGGTCGATACCTGCGCGGGGGAGTTCCCATCCGCAACTCCATATCTCTATAGCAGCTACGATGAAGAGAGCGAAGCGCCGAGGACGGGGAAGAAATCGGTGGTGATCCTGGGGAGCGGACCGAATCGGATCGGCCAGGGCGTCGAGTTCGATTATTGTTGCGTGCGAGCCGCTCTTGCTCTGCGTGAACAAGGCTATGAGACCATCATGATCAACTCCAATCCAGAAACCGTTTCGACAGATTTCGATATCTCCGACAAGCTGTACTTCGAGCCGCTCGCTCTCGAGCACGTGCTCGACATCGTCGAGCGTGAGGAGCCAATTGGTGTCATCGTCCAGCTTGGTGGGCAGACGCCGCTCAAGCTGACAAATGGGCTTGCGGAAGCCGGTGTCCGGATTCTTGGCACCCAACCCGACGCGATCGATACGGCGGAGGACAGAAGACGTTTCGACGCCATCGCGCGCAAATTGGGAATTACCCAACCGGAAAACGGAACGGCGACGAGCCTGGAAGAAGCGGTGTCCGCGGCCGCTCGCATCGGCTATCCAGTGCTCGTGAGGCCCTCGTATGTACTCGGTGGGCGGGCGATGGAGATCGTTTACGACGAACGCTCGCTCAAGCAGTACTTCGAGCGAGCCGCGCGCGTCTCTGAAGACAAACCGGTGCTCATCGACAGGTTTCTAGAAGACGCTTTCGAAGCAGACGTCGACGCGATCTCTGATGGCCAACGCGTTGTGATCGGCGGAGTGATGCAGCACATCGAAGACGCCGGCATCCACTCCGGGGACTCGGCGTGCGTTCTCCCGCCGTATCTCATCGACGAAGAGCATATCGAGGCCATGCGGGAGCACACGATTGCGCTCGCAAAGGCCCTGGATGTGGTTGGGTTGATCAATGTGCAATATGCGGTCAAGGATCAGCAGGTTTACGTGCTCGAGGTCAATCCGCGCGCCAGCCGGACGATACCGTTCGTGTCGAAAGCGATAGGCGTTCCTCTGGCATCGATCGCCGCTCGCTGCATGCTGGGCGAGGCGCTAGAGGAGCTGGGATTCACCGAGGAGGTTGCGCCCGCTTATATCTCGGTGAAGGAAGCTGTCTTTCCATTCAACAAGTTCCGCGAGTTCGATCCTATCCTCGGTCCCGAGATGCGCTCGACGGGGGAGGTGATGGGGATCTCGGATTCATTCGGCAGCGCGTTCGGAAAGGCGCAGCTCGCGGCCGACAACGTGCTGCCAACGGAGGGCGCGATCTTCATCACCGTAAATGATTCGGACAAGCGGTCCGTAACCCCGATCGCGAGACGCTTTCAGGAGATGGGCTTTACGCTCTTCGCGACGGCGGGCACGGCGAGGCATCTCCGTGGACGCGGCATTCCGGTCGAGACGGTCCTCAAGATCCACGAAGGTCGCCCCAACGGTGTCGACATGATGCTCAATGGCGACATCCAGCTACTCATCAATACGCCACTTGGAAAGGAATCGCAGCGCGACGACTACACGATGCGCCAGGCCGCTATCGCGAACAGGGTCGCGTACACGACGACACTTTCGGCGGCGAACGCGGCCTGCGACGCGATTCTGTCGCTGCGCTCACGGGCGCCGTCGGTTCTCTCACTCCAGGAATGGCACGCCCGGATCCCAAAGGAAGCGAGCGTCTGATGGCGAAGGCATTCATCCATGAATCCTCATACATCGACGACGGAGCGCAGATTGGCGCGGACACCAAGGTGTGGCATTTCTGTCACGTGCTGGGCGGCGCGGTGATTGGGGAACGTTGCTCACTGGGTCAGAATGTTGTGGTAATGAACGGTGTGAGGATCGGAAACAACGTGAAGATCCAGAACAACGTCTCCGTGTACGAGGGAGTGGAGCTCTCCGACGACGTGTTCTGCGGACCTTCCATGGTTTTCACCAACGTGCTGAATCCACGCAGCCACGTCTCGCGTCGCAACGAATACAGGAAAACTCTGGTGGGGCGCGGCGCGACGATTGGCGCGAACGCGACGGTCGTGTGCGGAGTGGCGATCGGAGAGTACGCCTTCATTGGCGCGGGCAGCGTCGTCATCCGAAACGTTCCGTCGTATGCGCTGATGGTAGGCGTTCCAGCGCGGAAGGTCGGGTGGATGTGTCAGTGTGGCGAGCGACTCGCGGACATGGACCCGACAAAGTGCAAAGCGTGCGGAGCTACTTATCGGCTGGAGGGAGACGAGCTGAAGAGCGCGGCGAAGTGACCACCGAGAAAACGTTTCGGATCGCGCTCGTTGGATGCGGGCGGATCAGCAAGAACCATTTCGATGCAATCGAGCAGATCGATGGCCTCGAGCTCGTCGCAGTGTGCGATCTCGATGCGGAGCGGGCGAAGCGCGCCGGCGAAGAACGCAAGGTTCCCTATTTTACGTCTCTCGAGAAGATGCTCGCTGAGTCCGACGCCGACGTCGTCACCATAGCGACCCCATCCGGTCTTCACGCGGAGCAGGGAATCGCGGCGGCGGAAGCGGGCAAGCATGTGGTGATGGAGAAGCCGATGGCGATCTCGCTAACGGGCGCCGATGCGCTCGTGCACGCCTGCGACAAGGCGCGCGTCCAGCTCTTTGTCGTGAAGCAGAACCGCCTGAACCCGCCGATCCAGCTTCTGAAGCGCGCGGTAGATCGAAATCGTTTTGGACGAGTGTATCTCGCGAGCTGCACCGTGCATTGGGCACGCCCGCAGGAGTACTACGATCAGGCTCCGTGGCGTGGAACGTGGGAATTCGATGGCGGCGCGTTCATGAATCAGGCGTCGCACTACGTGGACCTCATTCAGTGGCTGATGGGCCCCGTCGAAAGCGTGATGGCAAAGACAGCGACGCTCGCGCGTCACATCGAGACGGAAGACACCGGTATCGCCATTCTGAAGTTCCGCTCCGGCGCGCTTGGCACCATCGAGGTGACGATGCTCGCCTACCCGCGAAACCTCGAGGGCTCCATAACCATTCTCGGTGAGAAAGGGTCGGCAAAAGTCGGCGGCACCGCTGTCAACAAGATCGAGCACTGGGAGTTCGCGGAATACGATGACGACGATAAGCTCGTGGAGAGCGCGAACACCAATCCGCCCAACATCTATGGACTTGGCCACCAGGGGTACTACCGCAACGTTCTCGCGGTGCTGCGAGGGCAGGCAAAGCCCGACACCGATGGCCGCGCCGGCCGAAAGTCCCTCGAGCTTATCCTCGGTATCTACGAATCCGCCAAAACGGGCCGAGACGTTCCGCTCCCCCTCCGTGCCCAGATGTGACCCTGAGTCTAGTATCTTTATAGGCTTCCGTTCAGCCAATTCCAGATTTCATTCACATGGCCGTACCTCTACTCGATCTTAAAGCGCAATACGCGACCATTCGCGACTCCGTCGTGAACGCGATGATGAAGGTGGTGAATGACCAGGCCTTCATCCTCGGCGAGCCGGTGGAGCGTCTCGAGCGTGAGGTCGCCAAGCTTTCGCAGACCACCCACGCCATCGGATGCGCCAACGGTACCGACGCTATTCTTCTGTCACTGCGCTCGCTCGACATTGGGCGTGGCGACGAAGTGCTGACGACTCCGTTTACTTTTTTTGCGACGGCGGGCGCGATACACAACGTCGGCGCCAGGCCTGTCTTCGCCGACATCGATCCCGACACCTTCAATCTTTCGGCGGAGACAATCGCCGGCAGTGTCAAGCCGTCGACGCGCGCGGTGATCGCCGTCGATCTGTTTGGACAGATGGCTCCGATCGAGACATTGACGGACGCCGCTGGTGATGTCCCGATCATCGAGGATGCGGCGCAGTCGATTGGTGCCCGCCGCAAGATCGACGACAAATGGGTGATGGCCGGAGAAGCCGCGACGATTGGCACGTTCAGCTTCTTTCCGTCGAAGAATCTCGGGGGTTATGGCGACGGTGGGATGATCGTCACGCAGCGCGACGATCTCGCGACAAGACTGCGACGGCTACGTGTGCACGGAGGTCTCAAGACCTACTACCACGAGGAAGTGGGCTACAACAGCAGGCTTGATGCATTGCAGGCCGCGATCCTCTCCGCCAAGCTACCAATGCTCCAGTCGTGGAGCGCGGCGAGACGCAAAAATGCGGCGTACTACAATTCGGCATTCGCGGACGTCGACGATGTGCGGACGCCAACTATCGACCCGGCGAACGAATCGATTTACAATCAGTACACGCTTCGCGCGGCGCGACGGGAAGAGCTCCAGGCGCATCTGAAGGAGAAGGGAATCGGCTCCGCCATCTATTATCCGCTCTCGCTCCACCTCCAGCCGTGCTTCGAGTATCTGGGATACAAGAGAGGAGCGTTTCCGGAGGCCGAGCGTGCGAGCAGGGAAGTCATCTCGCTCCCGGTTTATCCCGAGCTGGCGCAGTCGCAGCTTGATGAAGTAATCGACGCGGTTCGCGGCTTTTACGGTCGCTGACCCAACATCCACAACCGAATCGTGAGTACAAGGTGCAATTAAAGGATCAGTTGATCGCCAAGATCGAGAGCAGGTCGGCGTGCATCGGCATCGTTGGCCTCGGGTACGTCGGACTTCCCCTCGCGCTGGAGTTCGCGAAGGCTGGTTTCAAGGTGATCGGCTATGACGTCAGCGAGCGCGTCGTCAACGCGCTCAACGATGGCAAGTCACACATTCAGGATGTGTCGGGCGCGGAGCTCGCGAAGCAGGTGAAAGCGGGAAAGTTCGAGGCCACGACCGACGAGTCACGAATGCAGGAGATGGACGCGATCTCGATCGCGGTTCCGACTCCGCTCGCCAAGACACGCGATCCGGATATGCGCTTCGTGCTCGCAGCGGCTGACGCGATCGGCAGAAACTGCCGCCCCGGCGTGCTGGTGGTTCTCGAGAGCACGACTTATCCGGGTACGACGCGTGAGTTGATGCAGCCGAAGCTCGAGGCGGCCGGTCTGACGATCGGCGAAGATGTTTTTCTGGCGTTCAGCCCCGAGCGCGTCGATCCCGGCAATCCGATATGGAACACGAAGAACACTCCGAAGATCGTCGGTGGCATAACAGCGAACTGCACAGAGGTAGCTACGGCTCTCTATGAGACGTGTCTCGACACAGTCGTTCCCGTGTCTGGAACCGAGACCGCCGAGCTGGTGAAGCTGCTGGAGAACACCTTTCGATCGGTGAACATCGGCCTCGTCAACGAGATGGCAATCGTTTGCGACAAGCTCGGCGTCAACATCTGGGAAGTGATCGACGCTGCGGCGACCAAGCCGTTCGGGTTCATGAAGTTCACGCCCGGCCCGGGCATCGGCGGTCATTGTATTCCACTCGACCCGCACTATCTCGCCTGGAAGATGCGCACCCTCAACTACAAGACCCGCTTCATCGATCTTGCGAGCGAGATCAACAGCGAGATGCCAGCGGTGGTCGTGCGCAAAGTCGCACAGGCGCTCAACGAGGAGAAGAAGGCGGTCAACGGAAGCAGAGTGCTCGTGCTCGGTGTTGCGTACAAGCGGGATATCGACGATATGCGAGAGAGTCCGGCGCTCGACGTCATCCGCCTGCTCGAAAGCCAGGGCGCCGAAGTGGTTTACCATGACCCGTATGTTCCGAAGTACCGCGAAGACGGACACGAGCACGTGAGCGTCGCTCTGACTGACGAAGAAATTACGCGTGCTGACGCGGTAGTAATCGTGACCGATCACACAATCGTCGACTATCAGCGCGTCGTCCGCCTCGCCGGTGTCGTCGTCGATACCCGGAATGCGACCGCGAAGCTGGCGAAGGGTAAGGGGCGAATCGTCTCACTGGCGTCGGCGAGTCCCTACGCAACTGTCTGACTCCATTAGCTCGTGAACATATCTGTAATTGGAACCGGCTACGTCGGGCTCGTCGTAGGCGCATGTCTCGCTGAAACGGGTAACAACGTCTGCTGTGCGGACATCGACCAGCGCAAAGTCGACCGTCTGAAGAAAAACGACATTCCGATCTACGAGCCCGGCCTGGGAACCCTGGTCGAGCGCAATCAGAAAGAGGAGCGCCTCACTTTCACGACCGATCTCGAGGCGGCAATTGCTTCGGCGGAGGTGATCTTCATCGCCGTCGGAACTCCACCTGGCGAGGACGGATCCGCTGATCTTCAATACGTGTTGCAGGTTGCCGATCTGATCGGCCGGCACATGACGCGCGAAATCGTCGTCGTAACGAAATCGACTGTACCGGTAGGGAGCGCGGAAAAGGTCGGAAAAGCTGTCTCGAAGGAAGCGAAATTCCCATTTCATCTTTGCAGCAATCCCGAATTTCTGAAGGAGGGCGCGGCGGTCGAGGATTTCATGCGGCCCGA
Organism: bacterium; assembly: GCA_902812375.1. Taxonomy (GTDB): domain Bacteria; phylum Gemmatimonadota; class Gemmatimonadetes; order Gemmatimonadales; family Gemmatimonadaceae; genus UBA4720. The sequence continues at coordinate 7,984 of CADDZN010000045.1, forward strand.
CCGCGTAGTGCTCGGAGTCAACTCCGCGCATGCTCGCAAGGTGATGACTGAGCTTTATGCCCCCTTCGTTCGCACCGGCAAGCCGATCCTGCTCATGGACATCGCGTCGGCCGAGATGACGAAGTATGCGGCGAACGGGATGCTCGCGACGCGCATCTCATTCATGAATGAGATCGCCAACCTGTGCGACAAGCTCGGCGCCAACGTCGACTTCGTGAGAAAGGGAATCGGCAGCGACTCCCGCATCGGACAATCATTTCTGTTTCCGGGTCCCGGATACGGTGGGTCGTGTTTCCCGAAGGATGTGAAAGCGCTCGTCAAGATCGGCCAGGAGTGCGGTGTAGAGCTCGATGTGCTTGCAGCAGTCGAGTCCGCCAACAACAGACAGAAGAACGTGTTGTTGGGGAAAGTCCGGCATGCGCTCGGCAGCTCTCTCGAGGGTCGTCGCGTCGCGGTGTGGGGATTGGCGTTCAAGGCGGGGACGGATGACATGAGAGAAGCGCCGTCGCTCACACTGATCGAAGGCCTGCTCGGCGATGGTGCTTCGATTTGCGCGCACGATCCCGCGGCGATGGAGCACACCCGGAGTTTGCTCGGCAACCGAATAGATTATGCTGAGACTAATTATGAGGCGCTCGCTGGCGCGGACGCGCTGGTAGTCGTGACCGACTGGAACGAGTACCGGCATCCGGATTTCGAGCGAGTAAAGCGCACGCTCAACCAGCCCGTTGTCGTGGACGGCCGGAATCTTTACGACGTCGAGAAGATGCGGGAGCTGGGCGTGCGATACCATTCCATCGGGCGCCCCTCCGCGTGAACTTGCTCGGCGGCAAAGGGTAATATCACAGAGATGTTGAGATTCAGACCCCTGTTGCTGGCTCTGCTGCTCGCGGCACCGCTGGCGTGCAAGCCCCCATTCAATCCGAAGATATACCCGTCACCCGACAAGCTTTTTCCGGTCGCGATGGCGGAATACAAGGCGCATCGCTATGACAACGCCGCGAAAGCGTTCGAGCAGCTAACGCTCGATCTTGCCGCGCGTGATCCGCGACTGCCGTTGTCCTTTTACTATCTGGCTCAGTCGCAGGCGCACCAGGGCGAGAACTTGTTGGCGGCCGCGACGTACAATCGCCTGATCGACGCTTTTCCGCAGGACACTCTCGTCGACGATGCGCTGTATCTGTCAGGCCGAGCGTACCAGAAGGAGTGGCGACATCCCGAGCTCGACGCGACGTATGGCCACAACGCAGTGACGGCGTACGAGTCACTGCTTGCAAGCTTTCCAGATTCGCCGTACGCCGCGCCCGCGAAGAAGGAGCTGACGACTCTGGACGAATGGCTCGCAAAAAAGGACTACACGACCGGATATCTTTACCTCAAGCGCAAAGCGTACGACTCCGCCATCCTGTACTTCAAGGATGTGATCAGTCAGCATCCCAACGCGCCGACCACCAAGCAGGCATATCTCCATCTTCTGGAGGCGTATCGCGCAATTCGGTACACGGAAGATGCGCGTGACCTCTGCGACGCGATGCGAAAGGCGTATCCCAATGATGGTGATGTGCGCGACGCATGTGGTCCGGCGCCTGCTACGCCGGCAACCTAGCACGTGCGAATTGGGGTATACGGCGGCACGTTCGATCCACCCCACATCGGTCATCTCCTGCTGGCTGCCGATGCTCGCGACGCGCTGGGGCTCGACCGACTGATCTTCGTTCCCGCGGGAGCCCAGCCGTTCAAGATTGAGAATCCGCCGGTGGCATCCGGGCAGGATCGGCTCGAAATGGTAAGACTCGCCGTCGCCGACGATGCGCACTACACGGTCGATGACGCAGAAATCAATCGGAAGGGGTTATCTTTCACGGTTGACACTTTGGAGCATTTGGCAGAGCGTCACCGGGGCGCCAGGCTCTTTTTACTGATGGGAGAGGACGCCCTGGCGGGGTTTTCTGCCTGGCGGGAGCCAGACCGGATTCGTGCGCTTTCCACCTTGGCGGTGATGACGCGCTCCGGGGCTGAAAGCTCTCGATCGTCATCAATTGAAGGTGTAGTAAGAGTGTCGACACGCCGAGTAGACGTGTCCTCGACAGAGATCCGGGAAAGACTGCGAGCAGGAAAATCGATCAAGGGATTCGTGCCCGAAGGCGTCGAGCGGTTCATCGAAGCTCGCGGGCTTTATCGTTGAGGCGGCTGAGCCCGTCTGAGGAAACAGAGTAAATGGCGTTGACAGGTCTACTGAGCGGAGTGTTCGGAACTCGACACGATCGGGAGCGCAAGCGCATCCAGCCGATCGTGGACGAGATCAACGAGCACTATGCCCGGCTCCAGAACATTCCGGAAGAAGAGCTGCGAGCTCAGACCGCGAAATTCCGCGCGCGCATCGCCGAGGTTACGAGTGATCTCGAAGCGCGGATTGCGGAGCTGCGCGAGCGCAAACGCGTCGCAACTGATCCTCACGAGCGCGAGCAGATCGATAACGATCTCGGCGGGCCCGATGGGCGTGGCGGCGTCGAGGCTGATCTCCGCAAAGCAGTCGCGGACGTGCTCGACGAGCTATTGCCCGAAGCTTTCGCCACCGTGCGCGAGGCCGCGCGCCGTCTCCTCGGCACGAAAGTGAATGTCACCGGCCAGGAGATGGACTGGAACATGGTGCACTACGACGTGCAGCTCATGGGCGGTATCCAGCTCCACAATGGGCGCATCGCGGAGATGGCGACCGGTGAAGGAAAGACTCTCGTCGCGACGCTTCCGTTGTATCTGAACGCGCTGCCCGGCAAGGGCGCGCATCTGATCACCGTCAACTCCTACCTCGCCCGCCGTGACTCGGAGTGGATGGGCCACTTGTACAAATACCTCGGCCTCAACGTCGGCTGCATCGATGACACCGAGCCGGGATCGCAGGAGCGCCGCGCCGCCTACGAGTGCGACATCACCTACGGCACGAACAACGAGTTCGGCTTCGATTATCTGCGCGATAACATGGTGCAGTCGCTCGAACAAAGAGTTCAGAGAAACCACGTCTACGCGATCGTCGACGAAGTGGACTCGGTGCTCATCGACGAGGCGCGCACACCGCTCATCATCTCGGGGCCGGTGGGAAACGAGACCGACGCGGAATACGCGGTGCACAACGCCGCGGTCGCGCGTCTTGTGCGCAAGCAGACGGATCTCGTGAACGCCCTCGTCGCTGTCGGAGAAAAGGCATTCGAGGAGGGCGATAACGACACAGCCGCGCTCAATTTGTATAAGGCGCAGCTTGGCGGTCCGAAGAACAAGCGATTGATCAAGGTTCTGAACGAGACCGGTGCGAAGCAGCTCGTGCAGAAGATGGAGCTTGCGCACATCGCCGATCGACGATTGCCGGCCAGCAAGCAGCAGTACCGTGACATCGAGGAGGATCTGCTTTTCGTTCTGGACGAGAAGGGCCATTCGGTGCACCTCACCGACGCCGGGATCGATTTCATGTCGCCGGACGCGCACGACGAGTTCGTGCTGCCCGACCTGTCGCAGGAAGTGCACGCGATCGATCACGATCCCGATCTGACGCCGGCCGAGAAGCTGGAGGCGCGCAACAAGCTTAACGTGAACTACGCGGCGAAGAGTGAGCGACTCAACATCGTTCACCAGCTTCTGCGCGCGCACGCGCTCTTCGAGCGGGACGTGAATTACGTCGTGCAGGAAGGGCAGGTCCTGATCGTCGACGAGTTCACAGGCCGCACAATGCACGGCCGGCGGTGGTCAGAGGGATTACATCAGGCGGTCGAGGCGAAGGAAGGCGTGCAGGTGAAGGGCGAGACGCAGACGCTCGCGACCATCACCATTCAGAACTACTTCCGCCTGTACGACAAGCTTTCCGGAATGACGGGTACCGCGGAGACGGAAGAGACCGAATTTCACGAGATCTACAAGCTCGGCGTCTCGGTAATTCCGACGAATCGTCCCGTTATCCGCGATGACAGGCAGGACCTCGTCTACAAGACGCGTCGCGAGAAGTACAACGCGATCCTCGAGGAGACGCAGCGTTTGCACGAGCTACAGTTTCCGGTGCTCGTCGGAACGGTGAGCGTCGAAGTGTCGGAGACTCTCTCGCGCATGTTCAAGCGCGCGGGAATTCCGCACAACGTCCTGAACGCGAAGTATCACCAGCGCGAGGCGGAAATCGTTGCCGGTGCCGGTCAGCCCGGCGCCGTCACTATCGCAACGAACATGGCTGGCCGCGGTACCGACATTAAACTCGGGCCCGGTGTCACCGAATCGAAGCCTTCGCAGCGCCGGGACGCCGAGAACCAGATCGTCGATGTGATAGAGTGCGGCGGCTTGCACATCATCGGCTCCGAGCGACACGAATCGCGTCGTATCGACCGGCAGTTGCGTGGTCGTGCCGGTCGTCAGGGAGATCCTGGCGCATCGCAGTTCTTTCTCTCGCTCGAAGATGACCTCATGCGTCTCTTCGGGTCGGATCGGATCGCGAAGCTGATGGACCGTATGGGCGCGGAGGAGGGTGAGATGCTGACGCACTCGCTCATCACGCGTTCCATCGAGCAGGCGCAGAAGCGCGTCGAGCTTCAGAACTTCCAGTCGCGTAAGCGGCTCCTCGAGTACGACGACGTGATGAACCAGCAGCGCGAGGTGATCTACTCGCTGCGCTCGTTCGCGCTCGAAGGCGGCGAAGAACTGAAGGCAGAAGCCGAGAAGATGATCGAGAAGGGTGTTGCCAAGCGCGTCGAGAACATCCTCAACGAGTTCGACTCGCAGGAGGAATGGGACTTCGCGCTGGTGCGGCAGGACCTCCTGATGCACTACATGCTACAGGTGCCGGGCTTCGAGGACGGCACTCTTCCCACGAGTGAGCAGGACGCCGAGCAGCGCGCGATCGAGGCAGGGCGAAAGGCATTCGCGGATAAGATGCAGAGCCTCGGAGAGTACGCCGATCAGCTACTGTCGCTGGTGATGTTGCACGTCCTCGACGAGAAGTGGAAGGATCACCTCTACGACTTGGATCAACTTCGCAACGCGATTGGCTATCGCTCCTGGGGGCAGAAGGATCCGCTAATCGAGTACAAGCACGAGGCGTACAACATGTTCGTGGATCTGATGGGCGACATCCATAACACGTTCACCGAGCGATTCCTTCGCGCGCAGATCACCTTCGAGCAGCCGCAGTTCGTGCCACCTTCACTCGGCGACGGAAGCGGCGACGGTCGTGGTGCGAATGGCCGCGGCCCGCGGCCAGCCGCGCCAACGCGACGGTTCAACGCGCTCGGCGTGCTCGAGGACATCGTGCCTGAGGATGGCGAAGGCACCGATGCTACCCTCGACATTGGTCCGCCCGAGACTCCACCCGGTAAAGGAGCTTCGGTGCGGCCGGAGCCAACTGTGCATGTTGCCGGAAAGAGCTCCTCTCTTTCGAGTGCGCTGGCGGGCGGCGGCGCGGCGGCCGCCGGCGGGAAAGATTGGAGCAACGTTGGGCGGAACGATCCTTGTCCGTGTGGATCCGGAAG
>CADDZN010000046.1 GCA_902812375.1 bacterium
ACCAGCGAGATAAAATTTCTCCAGGCGCGCCGCAGCGCGGCGGCAATTGGGTTCTCGCCGGGCGCGTTACCCAATATCGGACCGGGCTCATGCACGGTGATGGTGAGTGTGCTCATTGCGGCGCGCGCGCTGAGATATCGGAGTCGGCCCTCGTAGCGCTCGATCTCCTCTCTGACTCGCGCGAGCTCTCGCTCAACGCGCAGAACCTCTTCGAGCTTCCCGGTGCGAGTTGCGAGGAGAGTGATCAACCGCTCCTCGAGCCGTCTCGCGTTAGTAAGGCGAGCGGTCACATCGACGAATTCCTCGCCGACATCCTGCGCGTTGGAATTGACCGTCTCTACCTTGCCAATCGTTGACAGCGATCCGAGGGCGTCGTCGTATTTACCGGCTGGAATCTTGAGCTCCAGCGTGGCCTGGCGAATCTGATCGCGCCCTCCACTGATCGACGAGTTGGTGATATAGCCACCAACCTGCGCCGCTAGCTGTCTGACTTTTATTACTGCCGGATCGATTTTGTCGACCTCGATGAACGCCTGGCCGGTGCGTATCACCATCGCAGGCGCAGTGTTGCCTGCGTCTATCCCCTGAAACTGGTCGAGATCGAGAGCCGGAGCAGCGGGAGATTCCTCCGCCGCGTCGGTGGCTGGCGCACCGGTGAACGCTCCCACCTGCCCCTCCACTTGGCCAGGAGCCGCTCGCCGGAGGCCGACTTGGGAGACAGCGGCCGCGGTCTTTGATTCCAGTCGAGCCGCAGTGGTTGCAGCGGTGCTATCGGCTGTCTGTTTCGATGAGTCGCAACCGACTAGTGACACCATCGCGAACACGACGATTTTTGCTGCTGCTTTCATTGTCTGACTCGGCTGAGGTCTCGAAGGAGACGCTGCCCAAGTCAGCTATTGCACATGAAGTCCTGATACGAATGCCGGTGTGAGACGGATGCTGCTGCACACAGCAGGAGACGCTAACAGCACCTCGAGCCCGATCGGTTATAACGATCGTTCATTCGCGCGTGATTGAATTCAGTTTCGCTCATCACCCTGTCGCCCGGATGCACAGCGCGCATGTGCTGCAGATAGCGCCCGTAATCCGGTGCGCCAAGGATCGCGCGGAGCAATGATCCAGTGCGCGCAAAAAGTGAAGCAATCAAATCAGTCATCGGTTCGATTTGCCCTCCGGCAAATACCGCTCGAACAACTCGAAGATGCGGCGATACTCGTCGGTCCACGACGACGGCTGCACAAAACCGTGGCTCTCCACAGGATACACCGCCAGCTCCCAGCGCGTCTTTCCAAGCTCGATCAGACGTTCGGTGAGTCGCACTATATCCTGAAAGTGAACGTTGGTATCGACCATCCCGTGCGCCATTAGAAGCGGATCCTCGAGACCTTCCGCAAAGTAGATCGGAGACGACTGACGGTAGGCCAGGGTATCATTTTGCGGCAGGTTCAGGATGTCGGACGTGTACCCCTGATTGTAGTGCGCCCAATCGGTGACGCTCCTGAGCGCGGCACCAGCGCCAAAATGTTTCGGCTCGGTGAAGAGCGCCATCAGCGTGATGAACCCGCCGTAACTTCCGCCATACATTCCAACGCGCTCAGGGTCGATATGGTAGTTGGCGTTCAGGTATTTCGATGCATCGACCTGGTCCTTGAGATCGCGGCCGCCCATGTGCCGGTAGATGGCGGTTCGCCAGTCTCGACCGTATCCATCTGACCCGCGGTAATCGAGATCGAGCACCACGTATCCCTTCGATGCGAGGAACTGATTGAACATGTACTCGCGCGGGTACTCCGACCAGAAATTCCCGACGTTGTGCAGATATCCGGCGCCGTGAACGAAAACGACGGCCGCGCTATTCGGCTGAGCGTGCATGTCGGCCGGCTTGTAGATGTGCGCGGGCACCTGAGCCCCGTCTGACGCCGGGATCATCACCAACTCGGGCACAATCCACGGGAATGAAAGCCACTCAGCGCTTGGCGATGTCGTCAGCCGCGACATCTCCGCGCCGGGTTTCGCCTGTAGCAGGAAAAGATCGGGCGGCTGGTTCACATATGAGTACACGTCAGCAATCAGCTTCCCGTCGGGCGACGCCACTGCGGTATGTCTTCCGGATTTCGCGGTGAGCTTTTCCATCGCGCCACCGGAGGTGGACATTCGATAGAAGTGCTGCTCGAACGGAGATACCTCGCTGGTCTCGAGATAGAACCAGCGCTCGTCCGGAGACAGAGTCGCGTCTCGAACTTCCCACCGCCCTCTCGTGAGTTGCTGCTTAGCACTGCCGTCCGGCGCTATGGTGTAGAGGTGTGAGAACCCATCAGCCTCCGATACGTACCAGACGCGTTTGCCGTGATCGTACCAGCCGCCGCAGTCGGTGCAGGGTCCGCCGATCCACGCCGTGTCACGCGCGGCTTCGAGTGTACCGATTTTGCCGGCGCCGTCGACGGTCTCGAGCAATCGCCACTTGTTGTCACCGCTGAAAGCGTAGATCAACGCGCGGGTACCAGCATCGTTCCAGCCAAGGAGATCGAAGTTGCCGGTCGTAGTGTCTGCCGGGAACGGTTTGAGCCAATGCACATTGGCTGCGGGCAACGTGATGAGTGCGATGCGGCCCTTCTGCTCCGCGTCACCGACCTTTGTCCTTCCGCGCATCTCCTCGGTGTAACCGCTGCGAGTTACGTACTGTGGTATCTCGGTCGTTCTATTACCGGTGGCCGGTATTCGGGTCGTGATCAGTATCGACGTGCCAGTCGGCGACACCGAGAAATCCGAGACCTGTTCTCCCGTCAGCAGATAGATCGGCTTGAGTCCGCTCGAGTCGCGCTCGAGTCTTTCCGCTTTGGCAATGCTGTCGGCGCGTATTCTGTCTCGCACCGCCTGAAAGAGATCGCGTTGCTGTTGCTCGAGGCGGCCTCGCTGACCCAGCGCCTTCGCTGAGTCGGTGACGGGCGCCGGACCCGTCCTGATGTCGGTGAGCTGCCTCAGGAACCCGGTAGACAGGTCCAGTGAGTAGACGTTGTTATTCCTGATGAAGAAAAGTTCTCTGTCGGTCGTCGAGAACTCGGGACTACGTTCTGCCTCCACGGTCTGGGTGATCCGTCGCGTCGTGCCGGACGTGAGATCGTTGATATAGATGTCTCCATTGAGCTCGACGGCCGAGTAGCGCCCATTATGCGAGCGCGCGCCGCGGGCGAAGCGAGGTCCCGTCGTGTCTGCCTGCTGCACGGATACGCGCTCGGGCCTGGAGCCGGGAATAGCGCGCACGCGAAACTGCTTTGGCTGCTCGCGCCAGTCGCTGCCCGGCTCGAGCCACGTAAAGTAGATCCACTTGCTGTTGGCGCTCCAGCGTACGTTTTCCGGTTGTCGCCCATAGAGCTCCGGCCCGCGCATGATGTTCTTGATGGAGAAATCGAACGGCTTGGCGGTGGTCTGCGCGTCCGCCGGAAGCACCGACGCACCCATCAGGATCGTGACAGCGAATCGACGGAAAGCGTTTACAGGGCGAATGAGTGAGCTGGAAGTCATTTTTAGCGATGAATGATTTATGGAAAGACTGAGAGTCACCAAGACTACGGCGCGCGACCGCAGCGCTAACTCGCCAACGCGCGATCCTGCGCTCGCGACACGAAGGGGACCTCCGTGCTCCGCGCTGCCTTCCGACCGCTGGCGACGGTGATCCACTCGTAGGCGGACGCGACGAGAATTACGATCACTGAGATCAGGAAAAAAGCCGCGACCACCGCGTCGACGTAGTCGTTGCGAATAAGGCGACCGGCGTCGACAATAGACTGTACGCCGGCAGGTACGACCCCGGACGCGACCTGAGCGGCCACCACCCCAGCGTGCGCGAGGAAGCCGAGCTTTGGATCCGCAGAAAAAATCTTCTGCCATCCAGCGGTCAACGTCACCACCGTGAGCCACGCGAGTGGTATGAGGGTCACCCACGCGTACCTAGCTTTTCCCATCTTGATGATCACGGTTGTTCCGACGCACAGCGCCACAGCCGCGAGCAACTGATTCGAGATCCCGAACAGCGGCCAGAGCGAGTTGATTCCGCCGAGCGGGTCCTGCACACCCTGGTAAAGGAAATAACCCCACATGCCAACGATAAATCCGCTCGCGAGGACCACCGCCGGGTACCAGGACACTCTTCCAATCGGCGCCCACGCGTGCTTGAAGAGATCCTGGAGCATGAACCGTCCAACCCGGGTACCTGCATCGACCGTCGTAAGAATGAAGAGCGCCTCGAACATGATTGCGAAGTGATACCACAGGGCCATCGCCGTCCCTCCCCCCAACACCCGCGAGAACAGGTGCGCCATTCCCACCGCCAGGCTCGGCGCTCCACCGGTTCTCGAGAGCAGCGTCTTCTCGCCGACCTGTTGCGCGAGGAGCTGCATCTGTGCCGGGTCGAGTGTAAATCCCCAGTGCTGTACCGCCGCGGCAGCGCTCGCCGCGGTGGTCCCAATTGCGCTCGCCGGAGCGTTGATCGCGAAATAAACGCCGGGAGTAAGTACGCACGCCGCAATGAGCGCCATCACGGCCACGAGTGACTCCGTGAGCATTCCACCATAGCCAACGACGCGCGCGTCACCTTCGCTCGCCAGGAGCTTCGGCGTCGTACCCGATGCGATCAGTGCGTGAAATCCGCTAATTGACCCGCACGCGATAGTTATGAACGCGAACGGAAAAACTTTGCCGGCGAACACAGGCCCGGTGCCATTCGTGAACTGAGTGAGTGCGGGCATCTGGAGCGGTGGCAGCACGATGACGATGCCGAGCGCAAGCGCCAATACCACGCCGATCTTCACGAACGCCGAGAGGTAGTCGCGCGGCGCGAGCAGAAGCCACACGGGAAGAACTGACGCGATGAAGCTGTAGATCATTATCATGATCGCGAGCGTTTTGCCTGTCAGCGTAAATGTGGGTGCCAGCGCGGGATTTTCAGCAACCCATCGCCCGGCATAGAGTGATAGAATCAACAGGACAAGCCCGAATGCACTCGCCTCGAGAACGCGGTGCGGACGAACCCAGCGGAGATACACGCCCATCAGGAGCGCCGTTGGAATTGTAAGGCCAATAGTGACCACTCCCCACGGGCTCGCCTTGAGTGCGTTGACGACCACCAGCGCCAGCACGGCGATCAACACGATCATGATTCCAAGCACCGCTACAAGCGCGGTGTACCCGGCGACCGGGCCGATTTCTTCCTTGGCCATCTGGCCGAGTGATTTGCCGTCGCGCCTCACCGACGAGCAGAGGATGACGAAGTCCTGCACCGCGCCCCCGATCGCGACTCCGACGATTATCCAGAGGGCGCCGGGAAGAAACCCGAACTGCGCAGCCAGGGTCGGTCCGACGAGCGGACCCGGGCCCGCAATCGCCGCGAAGTGATGGCCGAACACCACCCAACGGTTCGTCGGCAGAAAATCCCGACCATCGTTGAGTCTCACCGCGGGAGTGGGACGCCGCGCGTCCAGAGCGAAAATCCTGCTCGCGATGAAGCGGCTGTAAAAGCGGTACGATACGGCATAGGTACAGAGCGCAGCGACGAGCAACCACGCTGCATTCACTGACTCCCCGCGAGAGAGCGCAAGCCAGGCGAAGCTCGCTGCTCCCAACGCCGAGATGAACGACCAGATGATGATTCTGCCGATTCTATTCATCGCGCTGTTCTTCACGTGTGCGATGAAATTGAGGATCGGTTAACTTTCACGCAATCCAAAAATAGGAACCGTGCGACCGATTCTTCTCGTAATTTGCGCTGGCTTTCTCACCGCGTGCGCCGCGAAACCGCAGACCGAAGCATCTCCAGTGGAGCTGCGTCCCCTCGAGAGAATGGCCGCTCAGCAGATCGTGGTGCTGCCCGTTCAATATCTCTCGTCCACTGATACGCTCGGGTGGCAGCGGCAAATCGAGAATCGCGCGGCGCTCCTGGCCGGTGTCGACGATCAGATCGAAGCCGCGTTCACCGCCCGCGGGCTCGGTCGCGCCTGGACGTTCGGTCGCGAAGTCGAGCGCTCGTCAAAGCTCAATAGCATTCTCATCACCGACGCTCGCTCTCTCTCGGCGGAATGGTTACGCGGACGGATTCTTCCGGAGACCACGGTGCGCGATCCACTGGCATCGCAGGTGCGGGGACTCGTCGGGCTCAAGGGCTCGCGCTACGCGATTCTTCCGGTCGAGCTCAGGTTCGAGAACTACGGCAATGGTATGGGCGTTGCGATTTTGCGTTTGGTGATGATCGATTCGCGTCTGGCGCAGATCAAGTGGGTGGGTGAGGTCGCGAGCGACCCGGCACGGGCGTTATCGCCCGCGGTCACGGCGAGCGTCGCATCGCATTTCGCAGATCTCGTCGTCGCGCCCTGACAACGCCACCCGTGAGAGGCGGATGAAATGACGACCGTCTTCCACGTCTCGGACCTGCACTTTGGATGGCCGGCGGTCCCGGAGCAGATCGAGGCGATCGAGCAGATCATCCAGAGGGAGAAGTTCGACGTGGTCGCGATATCTGGTGATTTGTCGCAACGGTCGAGGTCGGGCGAGTTCCAGCGCGCGGCGGTGTTCATCCGCGACGCGAAGAGAGTCAGCCGCGTAATCACGATTCCCGGCAACCATGATGTCGCGTGGTGGAAAGCGCCGCTCGGCTTCGGTGAGAAATCAAAGGTGTACGAGAACTACCGGAGGTTCATCGACCGAAATCTCGAGCCCGTACTGCACGTCGCCGGCGCGACCTTCGTGGGCATCAATACTGCTCACGGTGTAACGCGGAGGACGCTGACGTGGAACCTGCGCGACATCTCGATAATCGGAGACATCCACAAGAAACAGCTAACCAAGGCAGCCGAGATTTTCGCGAAGTCCGCACCGACAGATGCGCGGGTGATCGTGATGCACCACAATCCCGTGCGCGGAGAGCTGTCGCAGCGGCATGGGCTCAAGAGTACCCAGAAGATTCTGGGAGCTTTCGCCGAGATGGGAGTGGATCTGGTGTTGTGCGGTCACGACCATCAGGAGTCCGTTCACTACATCGAGCACACCCGGAAAGGAACGGTGATCTCGACAGCAGGCACGGTGTCAAATAGATCGCGAGGAGGACGGCCTTCTTCGGTCAACGTGATCAACATCGCTCTCGAGACGATCGAGGTCACGACCTGGGTCTGGTCGAAGGATGAGCGAACGTTCGTGAAGGGTCCCCACAAATGCTTCAAGAGGTCGGAGTATGTGGCGGCTGAGTGACCGCGATCAGCTCGCGTTCGAGCTGAATCAGCCTCCGCCGCGAAACGCCGAGGAGCTTCGATTGCGACTGCAGCGGCTCGGACTCGGCTCTCAATATCGAGTGAGACTTACGAGCAACCGTACGGTGGTGGTCAGCTACAGTGGGGGTGAGCTCCGCATCCACAACAGCTTCCTCGACGCCGACGAAGAGGTCTGGAAGGCAATCATCACCTTCGTTCACGGAAGAAATCGGGTCGCAAGACAGGAAGCGCGCAGGACGATTCTCCAGTTCCCGGTACCTCGCGCCGATGACCGGCCGCGCAGGAGGCGTCAGCCGGAGCGGACGCGCCCCGCGGATCTGCCACTCATCGGAGAGCTCACTCGCTGGCACGCGGAGTACAACCGCAGGCTGTTTGGGGAATCGCTGCGCGAGATTCCAATTCGCATCTCGCGACGGATGAGGAGCAGACTCGGACACTACAGTCCGGCATCTGAGGGCTGCGAGCCGGAGATTGTCCTGAGCCGTCGCCACATCAGGCGTGATGGGTGGCCAGAGGCGCTGCACACTTTGCTGCACGAGATGGTTCACCAGTGGCAGGACGAGCAGGGGCTTCCCGTCGATCACGGGGCCGGCTTTCGGGCGAAGGCGAGGGCCGTTGGCATTACGCCGTTGGCTTGCCGAGCCGTCGCGTGAAGAAGAGTTCTGGACTCGACCAGGTGCTATTGGATACGAACCGGCGCGTCTCAGGGAGAGCGTCACTGACTCGATATTGGTGGCGTTGCGTGCCCATTTTCGCATTCCTCGGGTCGGCGTGCGGCGGAACTGTAATGTGTCCGCAATGGATCCTGGCACCGATCGTGGTGGAGGTGAGAGATGCCGCGACGGGTGAACCAGCCGCCGTCGGCGGGAGCGGATCAATCCGGAACGGCAACTTCGTTTCCGCTCTTATGCTTCCGGCGCGCGATGAAAAATTGAGTTTGTATTCGAGCGGCGGCCCGGGGACGTACGACGTTGTTGTCCAAAAACCCGGGTATGCCAACTGGGTGCGGCGCGACGTGTACGTGCGCGGCGGCAAATGTGGAGTTGAAAGGTCGGTAGTCCTCCGCGCAGACTTAACACGCACGCCGTGAGCTTCTTCAACCCCACACATCGCCAGCGGCTGGAAGCATTCGGCGCCGATTGAAGTAGCTGTTCCCCGGTCACAGAGCGCCTGGGGTTAGTGCGCCCGCCGGTGGGCGGCTAACTTACGTCCATGCCCAGTGATTTCTATAACATCGATTCCGCGCTGTCCGAAGAGGAACGCGCCGTCCGCGACACCGTCCATGCTTTCGTCGATCAGCACGTTCTGCCTGTCATCGGCGACTGCTACGTCGAAGGACGGTTCCCGAAAGAGATCATTCCCGGAATGGCCGACCTCGGAATGTTCGGGGCGAACCTCCCCGAGCAGTACGGCTGCGCCGGTCTGAACAACGTCGCCTACGGTCTCATCATGCAGGAGCTCGAGCGCGGCGATTCTGGCGTGCGCTCGTTTGCTTCCGTGCAGGGCGCTCTCGTGATGTATCCGATCTACGCCTTCGGCAGCGAAGACCAGAAGACGCATTACCTGCCGAAAATGGCCAGTGGCGAAATCATTGGATGCTTCGGCCTTACCGAGCCTGATTACGGATCGAACCCCTCGGGAATGATCACTCGGGCGCGCGAGCAAAAGGATGGGAGCTGGGTCATCAATGGCGCCAAAATGTGGATCACTAACGGATCTACCGCGCAGGTTGCAATCGTCTGGGCGAAAACCGGCGATGACCAGAGCGACAAATCCATCCGCGGCTTCATCGTTCCGACTGACACGCCCGGATTCACGGCAAAAGATCAGAAGGGAAAACTCTCGCTTCGAGCGTCCGACACCAGCGAGCTCGTTCTACAGGATGTTCGACTGCCGGCAACTGCGCTGCTCCCGAAGAGCGGCGGCATCAAGAGCCCCTTGATGTGCCTCACCCAGGCGCGCTACGGCATCGCGTGGGGAGCCATAGGTGCCGCACAGGCGTGCTATGAGGAAGCGCTTGCCTACGCTGGCAATAGAGTGATGTTCGGAAAACCAATCGCGGGTTTTCAGCTACAGCAGCAAAGACTGGCTGAGATGCTCACCGAGCTCGTCAAAGGACAGTTGCTCGCTCTACACCTGGGCAGACTGAAAGACGCCGGGACGTTCTCACCGCAGCAGGTCTCTCTCGCCAAGCGTAACAACGTCAGCATCGCCACCGATATAGCCCGTGAGGCGAGGCGTCTCCTCGGCGCCAATGGAATACTGGCCGAGTATTCCTCGATGAGGCACATGGCGAACCTGGAAAGCGTTTACACCTACGAGGGCACTCACGACATCCACACCCTCATACTCGGCCAAGCCGTTACAGGACTGAACGCATTCGAGTAGTGGCCTCCCTCTAGTATAGACCTCTCTGACGGCGATCTGACGCGGCGCAGTTATCCTGCGCGCGGCTGCAGTCGAAGCGGAGCGAGGCCCCGGACACTTCCGTCCGGGGCCGTTCTGTTTGTTGGGGCAGGGGCTGGCCCGCTAAGTGTATCTTTATGTGAAATCATTCACATGGAGATTTCGCGGTGAAGATTGCCGTGTGCATCAAGCGCGTGCCCGACATGGACGTGCGATTCAAGATCGGTTCAGACAACGCATCCATCGACGAGACCGGTCTCAAATTCGACATCAACGATTTCGATGCCTGGGCCGTCGAAGCCGCACTGCAACTGAAGGAAAAGAATGCCGGAAGCGACGTTACGGTGATCTCTCTCGGGCCGGACGTGGTACAGGAAACGATCCGGAAAGCACTGAGCATGGGTGCTGACAAGGGTGTGCAGCTCAAGGCCGACAGAGTTCCCTTTGACGGTCTGACGATCGCAAAGGCCTTGAGCGAGGAGCTCAAGGCAGGCGCATACGATCTGATTCTCTTCGGTAAAATGTCCCCCGATTCCTCCAATGGGGCCGTCGGACCGATGACTGCCGAATTACTGGGTTTCCCATGCGTGACGGCGATCTCGTCGCTCGAGATCACGAATGGGAAGGGAACCGCGAAGCGCGAGCTCGAGGGCGCGCAGGAGTTCGTTGAGTTCAGTCTCCCCGCCGTGCTCACTGTCGATGAGGGCCTTAACGCCGCACGTTATCCCTCTCTCAAAGGAATAATGGCGGCGAAAAAGAAGCCGCTCGAGGTGAAGCCCGCGCAGATCTCGAATCCACAGGTAAGGGTTCGCAAGCTCGAGCTTCCTCCCGAGCGCAAGGCAGGGCGAATCGTCGGCGAAGGCGCCGCCGCCGTTCCGGAGCTGGTGCAGCTTCTCCAGACAGAGGCGAAAGTCCTCTGATGGCGAATGTGTTTGCGTTCGTAGAATCGCGGGCCGGCGAAGTACGAAAGGTCGGACTCGAAGCTGTTACCGCGGCTCGCCAACTGGCGGACAAATTGGGTGCCGGAGAAGTCCACGCTCTCATCCTCGGACCTCCAGGCATCGCGGAGAAGGCGCGACAGCTCGGCCAATACGGCGCAGACCTTGTAATCGCCGTCGAGCACGCCGCGCTGACTAACTACAGCCCCGAAGTCGCGACGGCAACCGCCGCCGAACGCATCAAGTCCGGCGGATATCGAGCAGCAATCTTCAGCACCACTGCGCAGGGCCGCGACCTCGCTCCGCGCGTCGCGGCCCGCCTCGGCGTGAGCGTCGTCACCGACGTTCTGTCGTTCGACGTCGAAGGCGATCTTCTCGTCGTCCGGCATCCGATGAACATCGGCAAAGTGATCGCGACGCTTGAGATCTCCGGCTCGCCCGCGGTCATTGCGATGCGTCCTAATGTCATTTCACCGGCGCAAAACCCAAAGGCTGGTCGTGTCGAAACCGCGCAGCCCGCGATCGATCCGGAATCTGCTCGAGTCAAAGTGACCGAGACCCGTCAGGGTGGCGGTGGCAAGCTCGATCTTGCCGAAGCTCCCGTCATCGTTGCCGGCGGTCGCGGCCTCAAAGCAAAAGAGAATTTCAAGCTCGTGGAAGATCTCGCGTCCGCGTTTGGCAATGCGGCGGTTGGCGCGACGCGCGCCGTCACCGACGATGGTTGGAGACCCCACAGCGATCAGATCGGGCAGACTGGCCGTCTCGTGAGCCCAGAGTTGTACGTCGCCGTTGGAATTTCTGGCGCGGTGCAGCATCTCGCGGGTATGCGCACATCGAAGACGATCGTTGCCATCAACAAGGACAAGGACGCGCCAATCTTCAAAGTCGCTGACTACGGAATCGTTGGAGACGTCTTCGAAGTGGTCCCCGCGTTGACCGAAGCCGTTCGCGAAGCGAGAAAACATCACTGATGCCAGACAGGCCAGGCTCGGTTCAACCGGCGCGTCATCAGGCGCCACTGCCGCTCGACCGACTGATCCTCACAGACCGGCCCGACGCGGAAGCAGTTCCCATGGACGTATTGTTCGTCGGCGGCGGGCCAGCGGGCCTCGCTGGCGCAATCGAGCTCGCGCGACTGATAAAGGCTGACAACGAGGCAGGCGGAGACCTGGGCGACGTTCAGATCGGAGTGCTGGAGAAAGCAGCCGCTCTCGGCGAACATTGCCTATCAGGCGCCGTTGTAAATCCAGTCGCCATTCGCGCGCTCTTCCCCGAGCTCGAGGATAAGGATTTTCCTTTCCGCGCTCCGGTGGCGGCCGAGCGAGTTTATTTTCTCACTGGTAGCCGGGCGATCCGCATGCCGACGCC
Organism: bacterium; assembly: GCA_902812375.1. Lineage (GTDB taxonomy): Bacteria > Gemmatimonadota > Gemmatimonadetes > Gemmatimonadales > Gemmatimonadaceae > UBA4720. The sequence goes on from CADDZN010000046.1 coordinate 11,969, forward strand.
GCCCACGATGCAAAACCATGGAAATCACATCGCATCCATCTGCGAGATCGTTCGCTGGCTCGGCGAAAAAGCTGAAGCGCTGGGCGTGAACATTTTCACGGGGTTTCCGGCCGCATCACTGCTCACCCAAGGTGCGCGGGTAATCGGCGTTCGCACGACCCCAACTGGCCTAGAGAGAAATGGAGAGCCAGGGGACGCGTACGCGCCGCCCACTGACATCACTGCGCAAATCACTGTTCTGGCTGAAGGCACGCGCGGAACCCTGTCGCAAGCGTACGTGCAATGGCAGAAGATCGCCTCCCCCAATCCGCAAATCTTTGCACTCGGCGTCAAGGAGGTCTGGGAAACTCTCAAGCCGCTCGATGCGATCGTTCACACACTCGGCTGGCCCATCCCGCGCGACGCGTTCGGTGGGAGCTTCATGTACCCGCTCAGCGCAAACCAGATCGCGCTCGGACTGGTGGTGGGATTGGATTACAAGCGCACAACCGACGATGTGCATGAGATGCTGCAGCGAATGAAGCTGCACCCGCTCTTCAAGAATCTGCTCGGGAGTGGCGAGATGGTGGAGTGGGGCGCGAAGACGATTCCAGAGGGCGGATATTACGCGCTGCCGAGACGGCGGCATGGGGACGGCGTGATGATAGTAGGCGACGCCGCGGGCTACGTCGAAGTCGCGTCACTCAAGGGAATCCATTACGCGATGCAGTCGGGAATGTTCGCGGCGCGCGCGGCATTCGATGCGCTCAAGCGAAAGGACACATCGGCGCAGTCGCTGAGGGAGTACGATGCGATGGTCGACGGCAGCTTCATCGCGAAAGATCTGTATCGTCGTCGCAACATGCGGCTCGCATTTCAGGAAAGCAATTTCTACGTCGCTGGAATCAAGGCGGGTCTGATGACGGTTACGCGCGGGGCGCTTCCCGGCGAGATGATCCAGTCGCATCGCGACGCGGAGGTCCCACGGGAGATCGCCGAGTTTGAGCCGTTCGTCCCCGACGGAAAGCTCACCTTCAGCAAACTCGACGCGGTGTTCAAGTCCGGCAACGCGACACGTGACGACATCCCGTCGCACCTGATCGTCGGGCCAGACATAACTCCCGAAGTCGCGGAGCTGTACTCTCACATGTGCCCAGCGGGCGTTTACGAGCGCGATGGCGAACGGCTGGTGGTGAGTCCCGCGAACTGCATCGACTGTAAGGCGACTGATGTACTTGGGCCGAGGTGGACTCCCAGGGAAGGGGGGAGCGGGCCGAAGTACCGGCTCATGTGACTCCGGGTGGGTACGGTTTGGAACTACAACAGAACGGGTGCGAGGACCGGCATCTCGTACCTCACACTCTTTAACTGCAACAGAACGGGTGCGAGGCGGGAGCAACGACGTGGCCAGTTTGCCAGTTCACTACGTCGGGACGGCAGTACTCGCCTTCGAAGCACAGGCAGTACTTACCG
>CADDZN010000047.1 GCA_902812375.1 bacterium
ACGTGATACTGTGCGCGCCGGAATCGCTCCGCCAAAACGAGCCGCTGCTACGCCGCAGTCGGCCGCTGATACGGCACCACGCCCGCCGATGAGCCCCCGACGCGCGTTTCTCACATCTCTTGCCCTACCGGGCTACGCTCAGAATGTCTTCGGTCGAGACAAGGCCGCGATGATTTTCACGATCGTCGAGATCGGCTCGCTCGGAATGGCGCGGAAAGCAGCGCAGGATCTGGCGGAAGCGAAGAGTCTGTCGCGCGACAGCGTCGTGGCCACTTACAAAATCGATCCCGTAACGGGCTTGGCCGTCGTCGATCCCAAGACCGGGCTACCAGTCCCGGACACCTGGGTCGCCAGCAGATTTACTCCGGATCGCATCAAGGCACGCCGGACCCACTACGAGGATTGGATCGCCGCGATCGTCTTCAATCATCTCTTTTCGGGCGCCGATGCCTACGTAGCAGCAAATCTGTGGGATTTCAAGGCGAATGTGGGAGCGGTGTCGAGCGCGAATTCCGTCACCGTGTACGGTACGCTCCGGCTACGATGAGCGACGAGGCACCTATCGGCGTTTTTGATTCTGGAATGGGCGGGCTCACTGTCGTTCGTGAGATGATGCGCCAGCTTCCGAATGAAAGCATTATCTATTTTGGCGACACAGCGCGCGTGCCGTACGGACCAAAGAGTCCCGACACGGTGCTAAGGTACAGCCGCGAAATTACAAGCTATCTCCGTGGCCAGGGAGTTAAAGCGATGGTCGTGGCGTGCAACACTGCGACCGCCCACGCCCTTCCGGCGCTTCGCGAAGAATTCGACCTGCCGATCGTAGGCGTCATACAGCCTGGCGCGCGCGCCGTCACCCGCGCGACGAAAACCCGGAGAGTTGGAGTGATCGGAACCGCCGGCACTATAAAGTCGCGCGCATACGAGAAAGAGATTCGAAAACTTCTTCCCGACGCGACGATCATCTCGCAGGCTTGCGCACTCTTCGTTCCGCTTGTGGAAGAAGGCTGGGTGGACACCGAGCCGACAAGGGCAATCGCGCGGAACTATCTGGCGCCGCTCGTCGCCGCGGAGGTCGACACCGTGGTGCTCGGATGCACACATTATCCCTTGATGAAAACCGTAATTGGGAACGTCGTCGGCCGACAGGTAAGACTGATAGACAGCGCTGAGGAAACAGCGCGCGAGACCGGCGAGATCCTGCGTGAGAACGAGCTTGCGAACACTACACCGAACCGGGCGCGCTATCGATTCATCGCCTCCGACGCGCCCGACACTTTCCTCACGCTCGGCGAACGCTTCCTTGGCTCAGCGATTGATCGAGTTGAGGCACTTACCCTTGGCTGAGCCGTCCCACTCTAACAGCTCTATTGATTCATCGGTGAGGAGTAAAAATGTCGGAGCGTCTAGCCATGATCCGGCGTTGGCAAAAATCCCCGCACCCTCGATTCTTTCCAGAGCAGGCACGTGCGAGTGGCCGTAGACGAGGAGATCGAGTTCTTTCGACTTCGTGAGTTGAGCAGCCGCGAGATTTCGCAGGCCACGACCTTCATCGATTGCTCTGTAGGTCCTGCTCGCGTTTGAGCTTCCGTGCGCGAGGTGACTCGCCCAATCCGGGTGAAGCATTCGGAACGCGCGGATTGCCAACTTGTTTCGCATGATCGGTCGAATCATCCGGTAGCCGCGGTCTTCCTTCTCGCGCAAGCCATCGCCGTGTTCGATTCGCGTCTTCCATCCTGCTATCGTCCCTTCCCATGGACCAGCGATATAAGAGACGCCAACATCTTCCCGAAGAACGTCGCCTCCCCAGCAGTCGTGATTGCCCGCCACCCATAAAACTTCGACTCCCGACTCCTTCACGTCTGCGAGCGCGGCGAGTGCACGGAAGCTCTTCCGGGGAATGACCGTCTTCCACTCGAACCAGAAATCGAACAGATCGCCATTTATTACGAGCGATGCGGCTTCACCTGCAAGCCCGCGCAAAAAGCCGACAAAGGATCGCTCGATGTCCGGGCTTGCAACTCCGATATGGGTGTCGGAAACGATGTAGCAGGGCGCCTTGAGCACGGCACAAGTTAGCGTTCCGCGCGAACCTTTACAAAGCGCTTGAGCACGGGCATTTTCGGGATTCCCCAAACATGACAACGCAATCCAGTCGCGGCACGGCTCACACCGTCGAATTTCGGGTACGATATGCCGAGACCGATCAGATGCAGGTGGTGTATCACTCGAACTATCTGATCTGGTGCGAGATCGGTCGCACCGAATTCATTCGCGCGCTGGGCACACCATACGCAGAGCTCGAGCGGCAGAACGTCACCTTGGCCGTCATAGAAGCGAGCCTGAGATTTCATGCAGCGGCGCGGTACGACAATCTCATTCGCGTGACAACAACTATTAGTGAAGTGCGTTCGAGAACGCTGACCTTCGACTACGTGATCTCAAATGCGGAGACCCACGAGAAGTTCGTCACCGCGTCGACCAGGCTTGCGTCTCTGACCCGCGATTCTCGTTTGACCACCTTGCCCGAAGATCTCCGGAAGACGTTGCAGAATGCCACTTCATAAGGCGCTTCTCATTTGTCTGGCGGCCGGGTTGGCGCCTGCGGTTCCGGCGCAGCGCTCACGGACTCCCGCAACGAATGAAATCGAGACGTATGCGCGGTTGCTGTCGATGGCGGACACACGCGAGCTGAATCTGCCACTCGTCGACAGCGCCCTCGCCAGCAGATGGAACCCGTTGCGCGCGGGCGCTACGATGGCGATAGGCCAGGTCGGGCCGGAAGTTGGTCGTGTTGGCGCTCCTCGACTGCGAACGCTCTTAGCGGACAAAGATTCGACTGTCGCGGCCGACGCCGCCTATGCGCTCGGTCTCCTGCGGGATAGCGCGGGCATCTCCGCGTTGAGTTCCGCCTTAGGGGACAACCACGTTGTCGCTCGCGAAGCTGCTTGGGCATTGGGTGAGATTGGCGCGCCTGCGCGCTCGACCATAACTGCCGCGCTGAAAGGCGGACACCCTGCTGACGTCGCGATTCAGTTGCTGCTCGCGGCTGCAAAGCTGAGACCGATCCCAACCACGGATATCGAGCCTTACCTGAAGGTTTCTCCGTCGGCAGTAGTGTGGGCAGCCGCCTACGCAATTTCCCGTACCCGCGCGCCTGCAGGCGTGAGAGCTCTAATCGCCCTCGACAGCTCCATACATGCCCGATCGGTCATTCGCATTCCTCGGCCGGCCGCGAGCGATCGCGGGCCGTACACCGATCCTACCGACGCGACTGCATTGGTTAAGGCGGAGATCGCTCGCGGCCTCGCCAGATCCGCTGCGGGCGATTCGCTCGGACCAATTGCCTTCCGCATCCTTTCCCGCCTTGGCTCCGACCCCGATGCGCACGTGCGCATCAATGCCGTTCGTTCGATCGCTACCTACGGACGGAGCGCGAAACCCGCGCTCGTTCGCGCAACCCACGACTCTGATGCAAACGTCCGCATTGCCGCGGCCCAGAGCGTTGGGACAGTCCTTTCGAAGGAAGCCGCTGACTTCGGCGCATTGTGGGCCGCTGACACTTCACTTGTCTATCGATCGTCGCTCTTGGCATCCGCCGCAAAGGCAGGCCTCCGACCGCCTGCGCTCTCCACGTGGGCGAAGGCAGCAGATTGGCGGCTGAGAGCCGCCGTAGCGAATGCAGAGGGCGACACTTTGGATCGCACATTCGCTATTGCCCGTGCGGTTCCACTCACCCGTGATCCGGACCCTCGAGTTCGTGAGGCGGCGTACGCAGCGCTCTCGCCAAGCGCCGGTATGCCTCTCGAAGACAGCGTCCACACTCTAATGATCGCCGGTCTCCAGGATCCCGACTTCTACGTCCGGGCGACCATCCTTGGCGCGCTCGCTGGCCGAGCTTCTGCCGCGGATCTCGACGCCGTGCTCGCGAGTTACTCACTTGCTGCTCGCGACAGCGCTAACGACGCCAGACTTGCGGCGATCCAGTACGTCGGCGCGCTGTGGAAGAAAGACAGTTCCTCATTTACACCAACTTTGAGAGAACGTCTCTCGCAGATGCCCGCGCCCGCAGATCCACTGGAACGCGCCGCGGGAAAAACGCTGCCGGCATGGGTAGGATGGTCTCGAATTCCTGCGACTCCGAAACCTCTCGCTTGGTACGAGGCTGTCGTGCGAAATGCGGTGCTTCCAGCGCTATCCGGAAAGAATTTGACCGCGACGATTCACACCGTTCGCGGTCCGATACATCTCGAGCTTTTCGGCGCCGATGCTCCGATAACCGTCATGAATTTTCTCTCCCTCGCCCGGTCGGGCTATTATCGTGGTGTTCGCTTCCATCGCGTTGTGCCTAACTTCGTTGCGCAGGACGGCGATCCACGGGACGATGGAAATGGTGGACCGGGCTATGCCATTCGCGACGAGATGAATCGCCATCGCTACGAACGCGGCGCAGTAGGAATGGCACTCTCTGGCCCAGACACTGGTGGCAGCCAGTATTTCATAACCCACTCTCCCCAGCCACATCTCGATGGGCACTACACAGTCTTCGGTCGCGTGACGAAAGGCTTCGACGTTCTCGACCGGATCGTGCAGGGCGATCGGATAACTGCAATCGATCCGCATTGAAGAAATTGTCGTTGCTCATCGTCGCGGTAGCCGCATGCGCGCCAGCGGCCGCTCCCCTCAAAGGCGTCCTCGCGCCGGATCGCGCACTTCCCGCCATTGAGATGCCGTCTGGCCATCGGCATATCGTCTTCAAGTGGGATTATCAGGAAGGTGACATCACAGCCCGCGGCGATGGCTCCATTCGGACGGCTTCACCCGATAGTGCTCGTCTTGATTTCTTTCTCGGCGGAGGTCTCGGCGCCGGCGGCGCGATCCTGATCGGCGACTCCCTTCGCACCCCACGCGCGGATCTCGCGCGCCGCTACATTCCGCCGACTCCCTTGTTGTGGGCTGCGCTTGGTCGCCTCGCGATTCCAGCGCTTCCGGACACGGTCGTCAAGATCGACGGTCCGCTTACTCGAGCGGACATCGGGCGTCCATTGGAGTGGAGAGTCGCGCTCCGGGGTGACACACTCGTGGAGCTCGATCATATCTCGGAAGGAAGAATCACGGAGAGGCTCGTGCGCGGCGCCGATGGCACTCTGACGTTCGAGGCCCCCGCTGCGAGACGCACTCTTCGTTTGACGATACTTCGTGAGGAACCTGGATCTTTCGATGCTTCGATCTGGAGCTTATAGTCTTGCGCTGATCCTGCTGAGCGCCTGCATCCCATATGGCTTCACGGGCGGCGGGCTGCCCTCTCACGTACGGACGGTTGCGATTATCCCCTTCGAGAATCAAACCACGACTCCCGACCTTCCCCGCGAGCTAGCGGACACCCTCCGCGCGCGATTGCATGATCGCCTTGGGTTGCGAGACGCGTCGGAAGCGAAGGCAACCGCACTCGTTCGTGGTACGATTCAGCGTTATGAGACGGATATTCCCATCGGCTACAGTGCCAGTAACAAGCAGGCGACTACGGCCCGACGTATGTTGCAGCTCGTCGTGGATATCGAGATGGTCGACCAGGTTACCGGCAAGACCCTTTGGCAAAGAAAGGGCTTGCTAGCCGAGGGACAGTACGAGGAGCGCGGCGAGGCAGCGGGTCGCGCGCACGCGATAGCGCAGATAGTAAATAATGTCATCGAGGGAGCTCAGTCTCAGTGGTAGCACGACGCGGCGTAAGCACGCTCGGATGCCTGATCGTCATCTTGTTGCTCGCTGCCTGCGTGTACTTCGCCTTCGGCTTCGGCGAAGCCTACTTTCGCGCATACCAGTTCAAGGATGCAATCCGCTCGGATGCCGAGTTCGCCAGCACGCTGACCGATGCCAAAATCACGAGCCATCTCGCGGCGGTCGCTGACTCGCTCCACCTTCCACCGGAAGCTGCCGACATAACGATCACTCGCTCGCAACGCACGATCACCGTGTCGAGCGACTACGACGAGGTGATCACGCTGCCGTTCCGGAAGGAGAAGGTCATCCATTTCCACCCCGTTGTGGAAGCGAGCCTCTGAAGCCGAGAATTCCCGCAACAAAAGTTGCGACATGGGCGGAGGCCAAGCGGTGGCGCGTAGGTCGGAAGGGGAAAGTGGCTTTCACGAACGGGGTTTTTGACCTGCTTCATTCCGGCCATGTCGATCTCCTGGTCGCGGCGCGAGAAACCGCCGACGCCCTCGTGGTGGGAATCAACAGCGATGCATCCGTCCGGCGCTTGAAAGGTCCGGCTCGGCCAGTTCGTGGCGAGGCTGATCGCGCCTACGTGCTGGCCGCGCTCGAGACAGTCGACCTCGTTGTTGTCTTCGCCGAGGACACACCTTTGGAGCTGGTGAGGCTGCTCGAGCCGGATGTGATCGTTAAGGGCGGCGATTATACTGAAGACTCCATCGTCGGAGCATCAGAGGTGCGAAGCCGCGGAGGCCGGGTTGTGGTCGTTCCACTGACCCCCGGCCAATCGACAACTGCCATCATCGAGAAGCTCAGTGAAAGCAAGCAGCGGTGAACGTGAGGGACGCGCTCATTCAGAGCTTCGGCCGGTGACCTTTGAGCGCGGTGTCGCGCCGTACGCGGAGGGCTCGTGCCTGATAAGCTTCGGCGCTACTCGCGTCCTTTGCACAGCGTCAGTCGAAGAGGGTGTTCCCGGATGGAGGCGTGGCAGTGGCGAAGGTTGGCTGACCGCGGAATACGCGATGCTTCCGCGTGCCACTCGCACTCGGACGTCGAGGGAAAGAAGCCAGCTCGGTGGCCGGACCCAGGAGATTCAGCGCCTCATCGGACGCAGCGTTCGCGCGATGCTCGACGATTTCAAGTTCGGGGAGTTCACCGTAAAGCTGGATTGCGATGTGTTGGTTGCTGACGGTGGCACCCGCACGGCGGCAATTACCGGGGCGTCGGTTGCGATCGTGGATGCGTTTGCATGGATGGTTCGCGATGGACTTCTGCCAAAGACGCCCGTCAAGCGGCGCGTCGCGGCGGTGAGTGTTGGAGTAATCGAGGGAGAGCCGCGTCTCGATCTCGACTACGAAGAAGATGTGAGGGCCGAAGTCGATATGAACGTCGTGATGAGTAGTGAGGGACGGTTCGTGGAGGTGCAGGGGACTGGCGAGCACGGCACGTTCGATCGCGGCCAGCTCGACCAACTTCTCGAGCTTGCAATTGCCGGAATTCGCGCGCTGGACTCCGCGCAGCTTCATGCACTTTCGGAGTGACTGGGAGGCTCTTTCTTCTCGCGACTCGCAGCGCCGGAAAGTTGGCTGAGCTGCACGCGATATTCAGTGAGTTTGGGCTTCAGGTGACAGACCCGAAGTCGCTTGGCATTCCGGAGACGTCGGCGGAAGAAGGTCTCGAGTGCTACGACACCTTCGAGGAGAACGCTCTGGCGAAGGCACGTTACTTCTTCGATATATCCGGCGGCCTTCCCACTTTCGGGGATGACTCCGGCCTCTGCGTGAACCTGCTCGGCGGCGAGCCCGGTGTGTATAGCAAGCGCTGGTCGGGGCGTCTCGACCTCTCGCCGAAAGAGCTGGATGCGGCTAACAACGCGAAGCTGGTAACCCGAATGAGAGAGGCGCGTGAGTCCGCTCCGCTCCCATTCACCGATTCCGCACGGTACGTCTCGGCGGCTGCATTCAAGGACTCGCTCGGCGAGGAGATCCGCCGCGGGGAGATCGAAGGACGGATTCTCGAGACCCCACGGGGAGAGCGAGGATTTGGTTACGACCCCTACTTCGAAGCGCCGGATCTGGGTGGAACCTTCGCTGAAGCGACGATAGAAACCACGGCGCACAACAGCCATCGGAGCCGCGCTTTTCGCTCGCTGTTGAACGCGTTGCGCGCCCAAGGCCGGTTATAGTAACTTGCGCGAGAGTTTTCGGGGCGTAGCGTAGCCCGGTATCGCGCCTGCTTTGGGAGCAGGAGGTCCCCGGTTCAAATCCGGGCGCCCCGACTCGAAAAAGGCCTCGCCGCAGCCCGGCGTGGCCTTTTTTGCGTCGACTACAGACGTCTTTTTGGAGTCGAAGCACTTTGCGCAGTGCGCCGCAAAATGCAACCCGCCGCGCTAAGATGTGACTTGAGGCGGCGCGCCTAACTCCTGTGCTCGCATGCACTTCTGCGCATACTGTGCTATGGCAAAGTGCTTGCCTTATTGGGGGCGTCCGAGACTTGTTACGCTACTCGTGGGCGCTTCTACCAGGTCTTGGCTACGCCCAGCAAACTGGGATGCGGAGGTTCAATGACGCAGCAAAAAAAAGGATTTACGATCATTGAGCTCCTGCTGGTCGTAATCATTATCGGGATCCTTGCCGCCATCGCGATCCCCAAGTTCGTCGACTCCAAGGACAAAGCTTACGTAACGCAGATGAAGTCCGATCTACGCAATCTCGCTACGTATCAGGAGCAATATGCCGCCGATAATGGGGGCAGATACTTCTCTGGAACCGCGACCATGGCTGCTCCGCTCAACGGTTTCCATCCTTCGCAAAACGTCACGGTCACAGTCACGAGCGTGCTTGGTCCGCCGCCATCGTGGAGCGCCGTCGCAGCTCATTCACTTTCGGCGAAGAGCTGTGATATGACTAACGGGTTAATCACCTGCAGCTAGCTCGAAGCGCGGCCAGGCGCTAGAGGGTCGACTCGTCGGCTCCCTAACCACTCACGCGTGGGAGCGGAGGATGCTGCTCGGATTGCAGGCGCACGGCGAAACGCTGGGCTTCCGAAATCCTCTCGATCTCCACCGCAATAGCATCGACCGCGGTCTCGATGCGCTCGAGTCTGCCGTTTATGGCGCTCAGCTCACGTGGCGGCACCGGCTTCGGCTCGAGCCACCGCGTGATGAGTCGAACCACGGGGAATCCAAGGACCATTATCACGAGTCCTGGAATTACCCATGAGAAGACTTCGTGAACGATGAGGCTTGGATCGGGCGGCATCCATCGCTCCGCGAGAAAGGGGTTCATCAGCCACTACGATAGCGTCACCGGCAGGTTTCGCCGGATATAGCGACGGCAAACGAATTGCACGTCGCTCCTGCGACGGAATGTAGCTGAAACCAGCGGAGGCTTCACGTGAGACGCGCGGTTCGATTGTTATGCATAATGATACTGACCACTGCCTGCGAGACGAGCACAGACCCGCTTGATGGGATAATCAATGGCGGCGGCTCGTTGACCTCAGCGCAGGCGAGTGGGAACTGGACTTTTACTTTCCAGCGAACCAACAACTTTCCCTGTACCGGCGCATTGGCAAGTGGCCAGACAGTCGTGACATTCCTAGACGTTTTAAGCGATGGCACGCTCAGCACCGCGAGTAGCTGGCAGAATCCAATTTCCGGAGCGGTGCAGCCGCTAAGTGGAACTGTCGGCCTCAACAACGGTGCGATCCGTTTTACCTTTGGGGCGAGTAGTGGCCGCGCAATGGAGCTCACCTCCGGTACGATGACGGCGTCGGGAGCAGTCACCACCGCGACCGTCGTAGACCCCAGCCCGGGATTCGGTCAGATTTTTGGAACTGACTTCTGCCAGTATTCCGCGACGGCGGTCAAAACTGGTTGAGATCGCTTTCGATGCCCGCCCAGGCTCGCACCTTCAGTCAGAGCAACGCAACTATGGATTCCAGAGATATTGTTTACGTGAACGGTAGCTTCCTCCCGCGCGCGGACGCACGCGTCTCGGTCGAGGACCGCGGTTTCGTTTTCGGTGACGGAGTCTACGAAGTCGTGCGTGCGATCAACGGAAGATTGTTTGCCGCTCGCTTTCACAACACCAGGCTGGAGCGCAGTCTCAAGGGAATCCGAATCGATCTCGTTGGGGATGATTCCCCTGAGCGGTTCGTGGAGATTGGGAAACAGCTCCTGCGCGAGAACAAGCTTCTCGAAGGAGAAGCGACCCTCTACATCCAGATCACCCGGGGGGCCACGACCCGCGCGCACTATTTCCCGCCGCCCGAGATAACGCCGACTGTGTACATCTCGGTGGCTCGTTTTACACCGTACGCTGCTCTGGCCGAAGGCGGCGCAGCAGCGATTTCACACCCCGATCTCCGCTGGGGACGGTGCGACCTCAAGACACTGAATCTCCTGCCCAACGTCCTCGCATCGCAAACCGCGAAGGAACGCGGTGCGTTCGAGGCAATGTTGATCAGGGACGGAGTAGTTACCGAAGGCGCCAAAACGAATTTCTTTGGTGTCGTAAACGGCATTCTGCGTACGCACCCGCGTGACAATCACATCCTCCCCGGGATTACGCGGTCCGTACTGGAAGATCTCGCTCGCAGTCTGTCGATCGAGCTCGACGAGACGCCGATCTCCATCAACGAGATCCCCAAGGTCACTGAGCTTTTTCTCACCGGGACGACGACCGACGTAATGCCGATAGTTAAACTCGACGACAAGCCGGTAGGCTCGGGTCGCCCTGGCGAGATCACCCGGCGGCTGCAGCGTGTGCTCGCCGAAAATCTCGCGTCGGCCGGCGACTGAGTTCCAATTGATTCACGTACACGGAGCCGCTAGCTTTCGCTCGGAACGCGCCAGTAGCTCAGTTGGATAGAGCAACAGCCTTCTAAGCTGTGGGTCGGGGGTTCGATTCCCTCCTGGCGCGCCAAGCGAATGCATGCGCCGTTAGCTCAATTGGCAGAGCAAATGACTCTTAATCATTAGGTTGCAGGTTCGATTCCTGCACGGCGCACTATGGGCCTGACAACTGAGCCAACAGTACCACAATTGAAACGGTCACCGATCAGGTGGCCGTTTTCATTTGCTTCATCTCGAATGAATCCGTGGCGCGGACTGGGCGGCCTTCCGCGCGAGTGCTGGGTCCTGTTCGCAACGAATCTGATCAACAGGGCGGGGATGATGGTGCTCCCGTTCCTCGTGATATACCTCACGCGCGAGCTTGGTTTCTCCGCTGCGCGGGCCGGATTCATTTTCGCGGTGTACGGCGCGACGGCCATTGTCGCAGGTCCCATATCCGGAAAGCTGAGCGACCATATCGGCGCCCTCCCGATAATGCGAGCGTCTCTTCTTTCCTCGGGTACTGCGCTGTTCCTCTTTCCCCTTGCACGCAGCTTTGCCTCGGTCGTGGCTATCACGGTCGTCTGGGCCGCGTGCGCCGAGGTGTTCCGGCCGGCGAGCCTTGCCGCGATCACTCATGTGGTGACGGCTGAACAAAGAAAGCCCGCATTTGCTTTGAACAGGCTGGCAATAAACCTCGGAATGAGCATCGGTCCCGCACTCGGCGGCTTCCTCGCAACCGTTTCCTTTCATGCCATGTTCGTCGTAGACGGAGTGACCACGCTCCTCGCGGGCGCGGTGCTCCTCGTCACGCGGTGGAGCGCCGCCACCGGCGGCCACTTGAAGTCTGGTGGGGATGAATCTCACTTGGAGGTTCGGAGCATACTTCGCGACACCCGACTCGCGATCTTTCTCACTGCTTCCGTGATGGTTGGGATCGTGTTCTTCCAGAACGAGTCTGCGCTGCCGCTGTACATCGTTCAGTATCTACACATGTCTCCCGCGTTCTACGGCACACTGTTCACCATCAACACACTGCTGATAGTTGCGCTCGAAGTTCCTCTGAATACGGCTACGGCTCGCTGGCCGACGACATGGTCACTCGTCGGCGGCTGTCTTCTTTTTGCGATCGGGTTCGGCGCTCTGGCGATCGTGTCCTCCGTAGCCGGCATTCTTGCAATGGTCGTCGTCTGGACCTTTGGCGAGATGACGCTTTTTCCAGCGATGGCTTCGCATTTGGGCGAAGTCGCGCCGCCAAGACAGCGAGGCACCTACATGGGAGCGTACAGTATGTCGCTGAGCATAGCTCTCACCCTTGGGCCATGGCTGGGTAACGAGCTGCTCGGGACGTCGGGTCCGATTGGCGTGTGGTCGGTTATGTTCGCGCTTGGTGTCCTGGGCGCGGTGCTGATGGTGTATGCCGCGCCGCCCCACTTGCGGATGCGTTCTCCAGTCGCCGCTGAATTTTAGCGACAATCATTTCTATCGCGATCGCATTATGTCCGCCCCGCGGAACGATGACATCCGCGTACCGCTTACTCGGCTCTACGAACTGGAGATGCATCGGCTGAACCGTCGAGAGATACTGCTCGATGATCTCGTCGAGCGGACGTCCGCGCACGTGCGTATCACGCTCTATTCGCCGGATGAGACGGACGTCTGCGTCTGCATCGACGAATACTTTGATGTCGCAGAGGTCTCGCACCCGCTCATCGACGAATAGCAGAATCCCGTCGATTACAACGACGTCGGCTGGCTCGACCGTCGTTGATTCCGCGCGCCGGAGGTGCGTAACGAAGTCGTACTCGGGTTTTTCGATTTGCTCACGCCGACTGAGCGCGTCCAAGTGGATGCGGAGGAGGTCGTAGTCGAAGGCGTCCGGATGATCCCAGTTGAGTTTTTTTCGCTCCTCGAGGGGCAGCGTCGAAAAATTCTTGTAGTAGGCGTCCATATCGATGAACGCGACAGATGACGTCGTGAGATTTTCCGCAACGTTCTTTGCGACGGTGGATTTACCGGACCCCGAGCCGCCAGCGATTCCAATGATGAGAGGTTTGAGCATACGACTTCAAAGCTACGAATGTCTTCATTGGAACGCATTATGCCGCCGTCGACCTAAACGTCCAATCGCTCATCGACAGCGGGTTCTCACATGAAGAAAATAACTTTCGTCGCGGCACCGTTGGTTTTGTTTCTCGCTGCGTGCAACGGATTGGCGCGCGGTTCGGGAGGGAGTCAGAACACGCCGGCTGCGATCCGAGTCGATAACCAGAGTTTCTCGGATATGACTGTCTACGCGCTCCGCAGCGCGCAGCGCGTTCGTCTCGGTCTCGCTCCGGGCCACGCGAACACGGTCTTCACCGTGCCGTCGGCGCTGATCAACGGAGCAACGCCGCTTCGGTTTATCGCTGATCCAATTGGTGGCGCGCGTCCTTCGGTCAGCGAGGAGATCACTGTTGCGCCTGGGGACACGGTCGGGCTGATGATCCCACCGCTGTAAGCCTCCAGATTGCGTTTGCCGGAAAGGGAAGTCTTCGGGATCCCGGTTCGCGGTGAAACACGGCTTAAAAGAGCACCCGCTGGGAGAACAGTTCGTCTCCCAGCGGGTGGCTTCGCGATCTGAAAAACGAGAGCGTTCAGGTTGCCGAGCCTACCGTGCAACATCCATTTAGGCAATGAATCCACGCAGGATCTTCGCCGATCGGGCGGGTCGTATCACCGATCTGTCTCACTCGGGCGATAAGGGTTCTCAGAAGCCCAAACCAAGGCGCGTTCGCTAGGCCGCTCGTGTTTATCGCCGCAGCCGGAACATGCGCGGAACCGCAGCTATAAAAATTGGCGTCCGATTCCGTCGAGG
>CADDZN010000048.1 GCA_902812375.1 bacterium
GTCCCAGCATGTGAGTGCGCTCGCCGTGTGCGAGCGATGCCAGCTCGGGCCTGGTATCCGTCCCATCATTTCTCGGGCGCGAAATCCTCGCGTCATGCTCGTGGGCCAGGCGCCGGGCAAGGTGGAAACCGAGGGGGGTAAGCCTTTCTCGGGCCGATCGGGCAGAGCGCTATTTCGATGGCTCAGCCTCGCCGGAATCGACGAAGCAACTGCGAGAGAAACCATCTACATAGCAGCGGTTACGCGCTGCTATCCCGGTGCCCATCCGAGCGGCCGCGGAGATCGCGTTCCCAGTCGCCACGAGCAGGAGAAGTGCGCCGAGTGGCTCGAGGCTGAACTGCGAATTATTCGACCTAGAGTCGTGATCCCGGTTGGACGCCTGGCGATCGAAAATTTTCTTCCACCACTTCCGCTTTCGGAACTGATCGGAACGAAGCACACGGTCAAGCATGTTGGCGGCAGATCAGTAGTGATTCCGCTTCCCCATCCTTCCGGCGCGAGCAGTTGGATCCACCAGGACGACCACAAGTTGCTCGTAGACCGGGCCCTCAGTCTTATCGCCGCAGAGCTTCGCGCCCTGTTGTAACCGTTTTGAAACCTCGCGGTGTCAAACCCGTATTGCCTGCAACGCAGTACGGGGTTTTCACTGCTCGGCAACAAAACAAACTCTTTCAGAGAGCTGGTACCATGAAGCGCATCACGCTCGCTGTTCTCGTCCTCGCGCTCGGCGCGGCAGTCCCATTGCAGGCACAAAATCCGCCCCAGGCCAGACCGCTTTCTCCACCACCCGCTGCCAATGGCGAAGTGCTCGGCAGAATCGTCGACAGCGCGAGCAAGGAGCCGGTGGCTCGCGCCTCGGTCGCCATTCGCAGCAGGAAAGACTCGTCGCTCGTCACCGGCGCGCTCGCCGGTCCCGACGGCTCGTTCAGGATCCAGGGCCTTCGTCCTGGTGACTATTATCTTCGCACCACCTTCATTGGCTTTCGTCCGCGCACCTACACCTTCAGCATTACGGATGCGGCACCGAGAGCAAACGTCGGGAGTTTGACACTCACGCGCGTTGCTGTTGCACTGCAGAGCGTGCAGGTCGAAGGTCAGACGCCGACGGTGGTCATAGAGCCCGACCGCAACACCTATAAAGCCAAGGATGTCGCGCCGGCGGCGGCGAACGCGAGCGAAGTGCTACAGGCTACTCCTTCGGTTGAAGTCGATGGCGACGGTAAGGTGAGCCTGCGCGGAAATGAAAACGTCGCCGTGCAGATCAATGGACGGCCGACTCCGATCACTGGAGCGCAGCTCGCGGCTTATCTCAAGCAGATTCCCGCGAACATCGTCGAGAGAATCGAAGTGGTTCCGAATCCATCCGCCAAGTA
Source organism: bacterium (assembly GCA_902812375.1). Classification (GTDB taxonomy): domain Bacteria; phylum Gemmatimonadota; class Gemmatimonadetes; order Gemmatimonadales; family Gemmatimonadaceae; genus UBA4720. The sequence continues at coordinate 1,374 of CADDZN010000048.1, forward strand.
TGACCCCGAAGGAATGGCTGGAATCATCAACATCGTCCTCAAGGCCAATACTGATCTGGGTCTGAGTGCGGGACTCAACGTCGGAGCCGCGACCATCAATCGCATGAACGCTGGGGGGAACGTCGGCTACCAGCAGGGACCGGTCACCCTGTTCGGAACTTACGGCTTCAACTCCGACAACCGCGACATCGAGGGGCTCAACGACCGAATTCAGCTCAACCCGAGTGCGGGCGACATCGCGTTCACCAATCAGGACATTGGCGGCAATACCAGCAACGCCGGGCACAACTTCTCGACCAACATCGATTACAAGGTCAATAACCGCGACGTTGTCTCCAATCAGTTCTCGATAAACCGGCGTCACGGGTTCGACAATTCGCTCGCGGGATATCTAGATCTCGATGCGAACGAGGCTTTCCTGGACCGATACAATTTCCTCAAGAACAACCGTTCGACCGGAACGGTATTCGACAATTCGTTGTCCTGGAAGAGGACCTTCGAGCCACGCAAGCACGAGCTCTCATCCGAAGTCCGCTTCAACCGCAGCCACGACGAGGACAGCACGGGACTCTGGCAACAGCCGCTGACCGAACAGGGCGCGATCGCCGGCCCGCGCTATCAGGGCGAGCGCGATCAGACGGATGCCGTAACTCGTCAACTGACCGCGCAGGTCGATTACGTTCGCACTCTTCGTCCCAGCACCAAGCTCGAGACGGGCGTCAAGGAGACAGCGCGCTGGCTGGATAGGGATTTCGACGTCACCAAGGATCCGCTTGGCGACGGCAATTGGGTGCAGAGCAACCTCACGAATCAGTTCAAGTTCGATGAGCGGGTTCACGCGGGCTACGGTGTCCTCAGCCAGAACATCGGTAAGCTGGACTTGCAGGCAGGATTGCGGGCGGAGTTCGCCAATCGCGACTTCAACCTCGCGAACACCGCGGAGAGCTTCCCGTACACGTATCACAGCTTGTTCCCAAGCGGCGTGATCATGCTCAAGCCTACCGAGGGCGATCAGATAAAGGTGAGTTACTCGCGCCGTATCCGGCGCCCGGGTACGCAGGAGCTCAATCCGTTCCCGGTGTTCTTCGATCAACAGAACGTTTTCCTCGGCAACCCGCGATTGAACCCGGAGTACACGGACGCGTATGAGCTCGGCCTCAGTCGCTCGGGCTCACTCGGCTCAATACAGCTCTCGCCGTTTTATCGTCACACGACGAATGCGATCTCGGTCGATATCAACACCCAGGGCGTCGTCGACGGGCGGGACGTGACTTCGGTCAGCTTCAAGAACGCGAACTCGAATAATTCGTGGGGAACCGATCTCAACGGCTCGCTGAGACTCGGTCCCAAGTTCAACGCGTTTGCCGGCTTCAACCTGTTCAAGATGGTCACGGACGGCGGCTCGGAGACCGCGCTTTCGTCGAATGGTGTGACCTGGTCGACAAGGCTCAATGTCACGACCCAGGTTTCGCCCACGGTGTCGCTGCAGGGCAACTACTTCTATCGCGCTCCAATGAACATGGGACGCGGACGGTTCTCGTCGATGCAGATGACGAACATCACCGGCAAGAAAAAGCTCGACGGAGACAACATGAGCGTGGCCGTGAGATTCGCGGATCCGTTCGACAGGATGAAGTTCCGGATCCAAGCGGGCGACGAAAATCTCACCCAGATCACCGCCCGGAAGTTCGGCGTTCGCGCGACCTACGTCACGTTCCAGTACGCGTATGGCAAGCCGCCGAAGGTCAGGGCGCCGAAAGAGGAGCCCGCTCAGCCAGCGCCTGTCTTCCCGTAAGGGACGGCAGGCGAGCCAAGTCTGGACGCAAACCGCGCGATGCCATACATTTAGCTATGGCAACCACGACTCGGCCATCGCGCAAGCCCGCCTCACCGGAAAAAACCGGCGGCGGGCTTTCGCGCATCAAGGGCCCATCAGCATCCGAATCCAGCACGCCGCGCGTCCGGACCGAAGTGGTTCTGACGTTCGATGACGTTCTTCTCACCCCGCGACATTCCCTGGTCCACCCGAAGGACGTGAGCACCGCGTCGCTCTTCACGCGCGGCATCGGGCTCAATGTCCCGTTCGCGTCGGCCGCGATGGATACGGTCACCGAATCGGACATGGCGATGGCCATGGCCCGGGCGGGCGGCATCGGCGTGATCCACAAGAATATGTCGATCGACCGTCAGGCGGCTGAAGTAGACCGGGTGAAGCGATCCGAAAGCGGGATGATCCTAAACCCGATTACGCTTTCTCCCGAAGGAAGCCTTCGCGAGGCTGTCGCGTTGATGCGGCGGTTCAAGATCTCGGGCGTTCCGATAGTGGATCGCGATGGACATCTCGTCGGCATAATCACCAATCGCGACCTTCAGTTCGAGCGCAATCTCGACCGTCCGCTGCGTGAAGCGATGACGTCGAAGAATCTCGTCACCGCTCCAGTTGGGACTACACTCGATGAAGCTGAAGCGATTCTGGGCAAGCACCGAATCGAGAAGCTCCCCGTGGTCGATGAGAAGGGCACCCTTCGCGGGCTGATCACGGTCAAGGACATTCACAAGCGGCGCGATTTCCCCGACGCAAACAAGGATCAGCACGGACGCCTTCGGGTGGCGGCGGCGATTGGCGCAGCGAATTATCGGGATCGTGCGCGAGCGCTGGTGGATGCCGGCGTCGATGTCCTTATCGTTGATACCGCGCACGGACACTCGGAGGGCGTACTCGAGGCGACGTCTGTAGTGCGGGAGATGTTTCCGGACGTGCAGCTCGTCGCGGGAAATATTGCGACCCGCGAGGGCGCGCGCGCTCTCGTAGAGCGCGGCGTCGATGCGGTAAAGGTTGGCGTCGGCCCCGGCTCGATTTGCACAACTCGGGTCGTCACTGGCGTTGGAGTTCCCCAACTGACAGCGATCTTCGATGCAGTCGAGGGAGCCGAGGGCGTTCCCGTCATTGCAGACGGAGGGATCAAGTATTCGGGTGATATCGTGAAGGCACTCGCTGCCGGCGCGTCGAGCGTGATGATGGGATCGATGTTAGCCGGTACCGAAGAGAGCCCGGGCGAGTCTCTTCTCCTCGAGGGACGTCGGTTCAAGATGATTCGCGGCATGGGAAGCCTGTCGGCGATGCAGGACGGGAGTGCCGATCGCTACTTCCAGGAGGGCGAGATGTCTCCGAAGAAGCTCGTGCCCGAAGGGATCGAAGGGCGTGTTCCATACAAGGGTCCCGTCAGTGACGTACTATTTCAGATGGTTGGCGGTCTGCGTAGCGGAATGGGATACGTCGGCTGCGCGGACATCGATCAGTTGCGCACGGAAGCCGAGTTTGTGCGAATCACCGCGGCGGGGCTCAGGGAATCGCATCCGCACGACGTGACGATCACGCGCGAAGCGCCAAACTACTCCGTTTAGTTCCTTGACATTGCGTCTGGCGTCCGCCCAAACTTGTGGCGCTTGGCGAGTGTCGAAATGTATACAGAACCTACCTGATCCCACTCACGTTTTCGGAGATCCCGCATGGCCTTAGGTACGAGGAAGAGCATCGCTGTCCTGCAGGCTGAAGCCGCGGGAGAGTCAGAGGCGCACACGCTGCGGCGCGCCCTTGGCGCTCTCAACCTTACCACTCTCGGCATCGGCGCGATCATTGGCGCCGGAATCTTCGTGCTTACCGGGACGGCGGCCGCGCAGTACGCCGGCCCCGCCATCGTTATCTCGTTCATCGTGTCCGGCCTGGGATGTCTCTTCGCCGGACTTTGTTATTCCGAGTTCGCGAGCATGATTCCCGTCGCCGGCAGCGCGTACACCTATGCGTACGCTACGCTCGGCGAGTTCATCGCCTGGATCATCGGCTGGGATCTGATGCTGGAATACCTGTTCGGCGCTTCAACCGTCGCCGTTGGTTGGTCCGGCTACTTCTCGGCGTTCATGGACCAGATCGGGCTCCATATGTCGCCTGCCTTCACAAGCGCGCCGTACGCATATGCGGACGCGCCAAAAATCGATCCGGTGACCCATGCGGTGACCCAGGCCGCCGGTTTCACTCATACGGGTGCGGTGGTCAATCTGCCGGCGGTCATCCTCATCGCCTTGATGACAACACTGCTGGTGATCGGCATCAAGGAGTCGGCGCGTTTCAACAACTTCATCGTCGTCCTCAAGATCGCCATCGTGCTGCTCGTGATTGGCTTTGGATTCATGTATGTCAATCAGGCCAATTGGCACCCGTTCGTACCGCCGAATACGGGCGAGTACGGTCATTACGGGTGGAGCGGAATTGTCCGCGGCGCGGCGGTGGTGTTCTTCGCCTACATAGGATTCGACGCCGTCTCGACGGCCGCGCAGGAGGCCAAGAATCCGCAACGAGACATGCCGATCGGAATGCTTGGATCGCTCGCAATCTGTACCGTCCTCTACATCCTGATGTCGCTTGTAATGACTGGACTTGCGCACTATCCCGAGCTCGACGTGCCGCATCCGGTTTTCGTTGCGATCGACAAGGCCGGCCCAGCTCTGGCCTGGCTTGCTTCGATAATCAATATTGGCGCGATCGCTGGTCTGGCGTCGGTCGTGCTCGTGATGTTGATGGGCCAACCGCGTGTCTTCTACTCGATGGCGCGCGACGGTCTACTGCCCGCAGTGTTCGGCAAGGTTCATCCGCGTTTCAAAACCCCGTATGTGACGACGATCCTGACCGGCATCGTCGCCGCGTTCTTCGCGGGAATTTTTCCAATCGGTCTGCTCGGAGAGCTCGTGTCCATCGGAACGCTGCTCGCGTTCGTGATCGTCTGCGCGGGCGTGATCGTGCTCCGTTACCGTCAGCCCAACCTCGCTCGCCCGTTCCGGACGCCGTTCGTGCCTCTCGTCCCGATCCTCGGAATCCTGATCTGTGGTTACATGATGTCAAGCCTGCCGGGCCCGACGTGGGAACGGCTCATCGTGTGGATGGTACTTGGTCTGATCGTGTATTTCACCTACAGCAGATCGCACTCCAAGCTGGCCCGCGCAGAAGGCAGTGGTTGACCTTCTAAGCGTCCCGCAGCAAAGAAGGGAATCGATCGAGCGTCTCGCGCAGGAGCTCCGCGCGGGACGCTCTGTCGCAATATCCACCCACATCAACGCCGACGGCGACGGCTGCGGGTCGGAGACCGCGCTATCGCGCCTGTTGGGCCAAATGGGAATTCGGTCACGCATCGTGAATCCCACGCCGTGGCCGGAGATGTACAAGTTTCTGCTCGGCGTCGACGTCACTGACGCCAGCGATCTCGGCGCCAAGGCGCTGAAAGACACCGACGTTCTTGTAGTGCTCGATATCTCGGACATAAAGCGCCTCGGCTCCCTGGCAGAAGCCGTGCGCAGATTGAGTATCCCCAAGCTCGTGATCGATCACCATCTCCCGAGCGACGAGCCACCGAGCACGCTCATGGTTGCCGACACGGCGGCATGCGCGACTGGCGAGCTTATCTACGACTTCGCGACTTGCCTCGGCCTGGAGATCACGCCGGATGTCGCGCGTTCTCTCTACGTGGCGCTACTCACGGATACTGGCGGTTTCCGGTTCAGCAATACGACGGCCAGGTGCTTGTCGATCGCGGGGCAGCTCATCGCGTCGGGCGTCGAACCGGAGGAGATGTACGGCAGACTTTACGCGTCGATGCCGGTTGGCCGATTGCATCTGCTGCGCGATGCGCTAGCGACGCTGGAAGTCGATCCGGAGTACGGGATCTCCTGGATCTCCGTTGCTGCCGGCGCGCCCGAGGAATACGGCCTCAAATCAGAGGACCTGGAAGGAATCGCGGAGCACCCCAGGTCGATTGGCGGAACGAGGCTGGCGGTGTTTTTCCGCGACCTCGGCAACGACAAGGTGAAGGTGTCGTTCCGCAGCACGGGCGACGTAGACGTCAATAAGTTCGCAAAGCAGTTCGGCGGAGGCGGGCACGCTAGAGCCGCGGGTGCGCTGATAGAGGGCAACATCGACTCCGTGCGCCACAAGGTGATAGCGGCGGCACGTGAATTTCTGCGGACGGAGGATAGGCAGGGCGTAGCGTGAGACATTGCCCGCCATCTAACTTGCTCTGATGAGCGTTCTCCGCCGCCAGCGTTCGCAGGCCGATGTCGAGCACCAGATCAGAGACGAGTTGCGGGACATACTCGCGATTTTGCGAATCGATGAGTGCGCCCTCGAGCTTCAAGGCTTTGACGCCAAGACGGGTACCGCGGCGCTGTTCGTAACGGGCGCGTGCCCCGACTGCGACGCGTCGGCGGCGACTTTCATTCAGGGCATCGAGACGCAGCTCAAGCTGCGGGTCGCTGAAGTGCGCGCGGTGCTCCTGACGGTTGGCAACGCACCGTGACCACGAGCCTTCAGGAGCGCATCGAAGACGCGCTTTCCCGCATCCGCAACAACCGCGTCGGCGCCAATGTCATCGAAGCTGAAATGGTGCGCGACATCGCGACCACCACCGACGGCCATGTGCGGCTGACGTTGTTTCTGGCGCCGGACGATAGCGCCACAGTAGTGCGGGAGGTGCGTCAGGCGGTCCAGCAAGTGCCGGGGGTCACCGATGTGCGCGTGGACGTCAAAGATGCATCGCAGGCGAGAGCTGGATCTCGACCTCCGCAGCGGGAGGGCGCGGCGGTGTCTGCCACCGGACGTCCTGCGGCTGCGAGGCCGAGGGCGCTACCGGTGATGGGTCAGGAGCCGCAGTCGCAGCGCGCTGCCGTTCCAGCTCCGACTCCGGTTGCATACCCCCACCTCGGCAACATCATCGCGATCTCAAGCGGGAAAGGCGGAGTCGGGAAATCGACGGTAGCCGTAAATCTTGCGGTCGCTCTGGCGCAGCAGGGTGCGCGCGTCGGCCTTATGGATGCCGATATCTACGGGCCGAATATTCCGCGAATGATGGGCATCAACGCCGCGCCGCCGGTGGAGAATGAGAAGATCATCCCGCTCCAGGCGCATGGCGTGAAGATCATGAGCCTCGGCTTCATGATCGAGCGCGACCAGCCGGCAATCTGGCGCGGTCCGATCATCATGAAAATCATCACCCAGTTTCTGCGCGACGTGCAGTGGGGCGAGCTCGATTATTTTTTCGTCGACATGCCGCCCGGGACGGGTGACGCCCAGCTCTCACTCGTTCAGGCAACGATGGTTCATGGAGCGATCATCGTCACGACCCCGCAGGAGGTCGCGGCGGGCGATGCGTTGCGTGGAGCGAAGATGTTCCAGCGCGTCGCGGTCCCGGTCATCGGCGTCGTGGAGAACATGAGCTATTTCGTGTGCCCACACTGCTCCGACAGGCATCAGATCTTCGGCGTGGGCGGTGGAAAACGTCTCGCCGACGAGCTGGACGTCCCGCTGCTTGGCGAAATCCCGTTCTTCCCTGGTGTACTTTCCGGCGGAGACCGCGGTGAGCCTATCGTGCTGAGTGAGCCGGATTCCCCCGCGGCGAAAGCGCTAGTCGATCTTGCTGGACGCCTGAGCGGGTTGCTCGCCGGTAGCGATGCGGCCGGCGTAAACGCTGCCCTTTCTTGATGCGACTGACCCGGTGCCATGGTGCAGCTCGGAGTTGAGCTCGCCGCCAACCAGTATCACCACCGACACGACGTACATCCAGCCGAGTAGCACCATCACAGCACCTACGGTCCCATAGGTCTTGTTCGGCGGGAAGTGCTGGACGTACAGCCTGAACAACAGCGTCACGATTCCAAAGAGCGCCGCTGCCACAACCGAGCCTACCAGAATCTGGCGCTTGTCCATTTTCACGTAGGGAAGCGCCCAGTACATCAAGTACAGAAACCCAACGAGGAAAAGGACTGCCAGTGGAAACTGGATAACGCTCCAGACCTGCAGCGCCGCGCTGCCCATCCCGAGCTGCGTTTGCGCGTAGTGAACGATGTTGTCGCCGGCCAGGAGTATCGCCGTGACGAGCGTGATGATGATTCCCCACCCGATCAAAACGCCCAAAGCGATAAGGCGCTTCTTCCACCACGGACGCTCGTCTTTTACATCATACGCGGTATTGAGAGCGTCCTGGAACGTCGTGAAGATGTTCGACCCGGACCACGCCGCGAGAACGGCGCCGATCGATATCAACCCGGGCGCGTTCTTGGCGAATACCACATCGTCGATGACTCCTGATACAAGCGCAAACGCCGCGGCAGGCAGAACGGTGGAGACGCGGCCCAGGAGATCGGAGACGATCTGCCGCTTGTCACCAAGCAGGCTCAGTATCGGGGCGACGAACAGGAAGAGGGGGAAGAGCGAGAAGAAAAAGTTGTAAGCGACCTGTGCCGAAATCCCGAGAACGTTGTCCTCGTTCGTCTCGCTCACGGTTTTCTTGATCAGTTCGTTGACGCGGTAGCCCAGAAGCACCATGTGCACCTGCGCGGGCAAGGCGCAGGCCAGCCGGGTCTGCTAAACCGCTACCGCGTTCTTTTTGGGGCGGCTCCGCCACCAGGAGAGAATTACCGCGCCGAAGCCCGTTACCACGGCAACGAACGTCACCGAGAACGCGAGCATCCTGAGAATCGCCCCAACTACGGGGAACCATGTGAACAAGGCCGCAATGATCCAGAGCACGCTGAAAGCGAGAATTCCCGTGTACAGGAACTGGAGCTCCTGACCGGCGGGCGTTTCCGTGGTCGTCTTGCGAGCGATCGCGATTCCAGCAACCTGCGCTACCGCCAGGAACCCAAGAATCGCGATCCCGGAGAGCGCGATGAAGAAGGCAGCCACTCCGATCGGAATAAAGATTACGCCGATGATGGTGATCGCCATGGCGACAACCAGCGCGATGAGAGCCGGTATCGAGGCGAGGCCGCCGAGCAGTCCAGTGAAGAGCGAGCGGCCCGTTTCGTTCGTGACTACTTCCACGGCACGGCGCAGATAATCACCGAGAAAGAACAGGACGAACGTCCCGACCAGCAGCAGCACGACGAGCCAGATGATCGAAGCGATGAGCGATCCGATCGTCGTACGTGGGCGTCCTCCGAAGCTTACCGTCGATCTGTTGTGAGTGGGTCCGACATCCTTGATGACGCCGAGGATGGAACCGCCTTCATTCCGTACATGTCCCATGAGCGCTACGGCGCCGCCTCTCACTCGGCCGCCCTCGTGCACGATGACGTCGCCAAGGACGGCGGTGGCCGCGCCATCGACGTTTCCATAGACGTCGAGGTTGCCCTTGAGGACCATTACGGAGCCGGACGTCGTCGTGCCGGCGGGAACTACCAGTGATCCCGTCGTGACCTGAGCGTAGCGACCGATGCCCCTGAGCCTGACGGCGCTGGCACCCTGTCCCTGAGCTTCGTGGGCGATCGTTGCCGCCATGACGAGGGAAGCACCGAACAGGATGGGTCGCATTTTACGCTGCCTTGCGTTGGGCGATGTGAGCCGCGGTCCGAATGGCCGCGTATCCGCCGAACAGGCCGACGGCGAGGGTCAGGTACAGCAGGACGGCTTCGATTGCGCCAGCCTGCAGGTATGCAAGCGTATCGGGGCCCAGGACCATCGTTCCAACCTGGGCACCGACAGCAGCGACCACAAATCCGTACTGCGTCGCTGCGGCACTGAGAATTGCGGTGAGAAGATCGACCTCGAAGAACATGAATGCGGCGGCCGCAATGAGACCGACGCCGACGACTGCTTTCGCGGTGCCGCGGACGATGCCCATGCGGGGTCGCGGAGTGACCGCCTGCCGTCCACGATGCAATTCGAGGTGCCTGGAGGCTGCCACCGGATGCGCATCTCTCGTGGGCTGCAGACGGTCAATTCTCGCAATGACCTTATCGGCGAAATCCCGTGATGGCGACAAGTACGGCAGACGCTGTAGTTCCGCCGCAATGGGTACGAAGTCTTCGGGGAAGTCGTGGTCGATCATGGGTTCCTCAGTGTTGATGACTTACGGGAGCGCTACGGTTCAAGTTTCAGCTCTTTTCGAGAAATTTTGCCTGCAAAAACGTGTGATTCAGCGGAGGTCTCCGAGGTATTCTCTGAGCTCCTGTCTCGCTCGGTGGATGTAGGTCTTCACCGTTCCCAGTGGCAGTTTTACTATCTCGGCGATCTCATCGTACGAGTAATCCTCGACGTGTCTCAGGATGATGCAGGCGCGATACTCGGGCCGAAGTCTGGCAATGGCCTTTTCGATCTCCGCGCCTAGCTCCCGGGACTCGAGCTCCTCGAGCGGAGATTCGCCACCACTAGTGATGGTAACCGCGGTAGCGCGCGCACGTTCCGCGGTTACGGCGTCGGGCGAACCCTCGATGCTGATGGTGTCGAGGTGTCGCCGGCGGAGATGATCGATGGTGATGTTGTTGGCGATCTTGAACAGCCAGCTCGAGAACTTGAACTCGGGGCGGTAGCGATCGATGTTGTTGAGGACCTTGATGAAGGTTTCCTGCGCGAGGTCTTCCGCGGTCTCGTTGTCGCGCACCATGCGGTAGATGAGCGAGAAAACGGGTCGCTCATAGCGCTTGATCAGCTCCCGATAGGCGTCTTCTCGCCCCTCCTGGGCGAAGACGACCACTTGCTGATCGGATACGTCGGTGTAGGACTTGGGCGTCATGATTGGAAGCGCGGTTAAGATAGCTTGCCCCGCGTGGCCCTGCCGGACAACTTTCGACGAATGCTCGCCACTGATATAGACAGCGCGACCGCGAGTGCCGCCGCTGCTGGTGGCGCGGAGAAGCGCGCGTACGTCAAGCGGATCTTCTCGGAGATCGCGCCCCGATACGACCTTCTCAATCACGTTCTGAGCCTCAATGTAGACAGGCGTTGGCGGAAGGCGGCAATTGGCGAGCTCGGTGTCGAGCGCGACCCTTCTGGTAGCTATCTGGATCTATGCGCCGGCACTTTGGATGTCGCGCGCGCGCTTTCGGCCACGGCCGGCTTTCAGGGCCTGGTTATAGGAGCGGATTTCGCCGAGCCGATGCTCACGGTCGGGGCGAAGAAGGTATCGCGAGGCAAGGTGGCACCAGTTACGGCGGACGCTATCGAGTTGCCAGTTGCCGCGCAAAGTCTCTCTGGTGCGATCGTCGCGTTCGGAATCAGAAACGTCGCGGGACTGGATGAATGTCTGGCCGAGATATTCAGAGTGCTTACTCCGGGAGCGAGGTTCGTAATCCTCGAATTTTCCACGCCTCGTATGCGCATTGTGAGAGCGTTCTATCTCTTTTACTTCCGGTACATCCTTCCGCTGATTGGCAGGCTGGTGAGCGGTCATCGTACTGCCTATACATATCTTCCCAGGTCAGTTGCGAACTTCCCGGTCGAAGAGGAGCTGGCGCGGAGGATGAGAGCCGCGGGGTTCGTGAACGTCAGATGGTCGAGTCTCTCGTTCGGAATCGCGGCAATTCACGTTGGCGAGCGCGCGAGATCGCGGGAAAATGGCGCTCGATAACATCTCTGAGTTTCTCGCCGCGATCGACAGAATTGGTGAGCTCGCTCGCATTTCGGAGCCGGTCAGGGCGAAGCTCGAGCTGTGCGAGATCGCTGACCGTGTGATGAAGCAGCCGGCGGGCGGGAAAGCGCTGCTATTCGAGAACGTGATTCTCGATAATGGCGAACGGTCGCGGTATTCCGTGGCGATCAATCTCTACGGATCGATGAGGCGCATGTCGCTCGCGCTCGGCGTTGAGCGGCTGGACGAGATCGCGGAGCGCATCACCACGATGCTCGACCTCAAGGTTCCGGAAGGGATAATGGGGAAACTCTCCATACTGCCGAGATTGTTCGAGCTCGGAAAATTTCCTCCGCGCGTGCGGGGTGGCAAACC
>CADDZN010000049.1 GCA_902812375.1 bacterium
CAGTCGAAGCGCAGTTATGCAGACGCCGAGTTACGAGCCTACTCTCTCTCGAGCCCGAGCCGATGCTCCCTGATCTCGGTCTCCTCGCCCGCCACCGAGTGCAGCGGCCGCCGGTGCGCCTTGAGCCCGAAGTAAAGCATCGCCGCGCCAAACACCACCATCACGAGCCCCCACCACAGGTTGATCGCGATGTTCTCCGATCGTCCGTACAGATCGACGTTCGCGTGCGTCGCAATTCCGTAGATGGTGAGTATGCCGCCAAGAAGCAGGAACAGCGCCCCGATCGGAATGCGAATGTCGAATCTTGCTTCGGTGCTCATGGAATCCTCCGTCTAAAAGAAGATCAAGTTGAGCGCCAGCGTCACGGTTAGAACGATGACGGCGAGCACGGCGGGTTTCTCATACCAATTGCGCGCGGTTTCCACCGGCTTCGGAGTCAGACTGTAGACGAGCCCGACCAGCTCGCCATCTTCGCGCGGACGAGTGGCGAGACTCACGATGATCGTCACGATGAAGCAGGTCACCCAGGCGGCGATAGCGGTCCAGAAAGTCTGACCGAGCTCGCTGCGGTAGACGATATGGGTTCCGAAGTATCCGCCCTTGACTCCCGGTATGGAGCCCGCCGCGAGCGAGACGCCATGGTGAATCGCTGCGGCAAGCGTACCTGCGATGAGTCCGATGAATGCGCCGTGACCCGTCGTTCGCTTCCAGAACATTCCGAGCGCGAATGTCGCGAAGAGCGGGGCGTTCACAAATGCGAACACCAGTTGCAGCAGGTCCATGATGTTGTTGAACGACGCGGCGACATAAGCGGCCGCGATCGAGAGCGCGATGCCGAACACCGTCGCCGCGCGTCCCATCCACAGATAGTGCTCGTCGCTCGCGCCCTTCCTGATATGGCTCTGATAGATGTCGTAGGTCCACACAGTGTTGAACGCGGTGACGTTGCCCGCCATGCCCGACATGAACGACGCGAGGAGTGCTGTCAGGCCGAGTCCCAGCATTCCGGCCGGGAAGAATCGAATCAGCATCATCGGCACCGATAGATCGTAGTCGAGCACGACATGTCCAGCCTGGTCGATGAGCGGCCCTCCGGTGACGGCGTCGATCTTCGGCGGGATGATTCCCTGACCGACGGCCGAGACTGCGTGGGTACCGACGCCCGGCGCGTGCCAGTCGACTGCGAGCGCGATCATGCCGGGTAGAATGACGAGGAAAGGGAAAAGCACTTTGGGTAGCGACGCGATCAATGGCGTACGTCGCGCCGCAGCCATCGAGTCCGACGCCATCGCGCGCTGCACGACCAGGAAGTCAGTGCACCAGTATCCAAACGACAGAACGAATCCGAGTCCCATTGCGAGGCCGAACCATTCTACGCCGATGGGATTCTGCGAAGGGTCGCCCATGTATCGCCAGGCGTGCGTCATCGCGCCGGGTTGGAAACCACGTTGCACAGAAATCTCGGCGAGCTTCGCTTGGAGTCCGCTCCATCCACCCGCGGCGCGCAATCCCAGGAACACTAGCGGCGCGAAGCCGAACACGATCAAAAAGAACTGCAGCACCTCGTTGTAGATCGCGCTCGTGAGCCCACCCAAGAAGATGTAGGCGAGCACGATCAACGCGGCGACGAGCATGCTGACGTCGAAGCTCCAACCCAACAGCAGGTTGAACAGCTTGCCCATCGCGTACATCGAGATGCCTGAGGACATGATCGTCATCACGGCGAACGACACCGCGTTCAGAGTGCGCGTCTTCTCGTCGTAGCGAAGCTTGAGATACTCCGGCACCGACCGCGCGCGCGATCCGTAATAGAACGGCATCATGAAGAGCCCGACGAACACCATCGCTGGTATCGCGCCGATCCAGTAGAAGTGACTCGTGGCAATTCCATACTTCGCGCCCGAGGCACCCATGCCGATCACTTCCTGGGCACCGAGGTTGGCGGAGATGAACGCGAGGCCGGCGACCCACGAGGGGATGGACCGGCCAGACAGGAAGAAATCGGTGCTCGTTTTGGTCGATCGTCTCAGCATGAAACCGACTGTGAGTACGACCGCGAAGTACACCAGCATGAGGAGGTAGTCGATCGGCGTCAGGTGAGTCATCGAGCTGGATCTCCGCAAAGGGGGCGGATCCGTGGGGCTGGATCTCGCTATGATGTGGTCGCGCAGGGCAGATTATACTCGCGCGTTAGGCTGGCGGAAACCCCGCACTCCTTGGAGGACCTTTTGGGACTTGTTTTGGATCGTCTCGGCGGTCAGTCGGGCGAGGGTATCCTCTTCGGCAACAACGCTCGCTCGGGCGGAGCCCCTAGCTGCGTTTGCTCGCTCTGCTCGCTCACGGGTCTCCTGGTCGCTCGCTGAATGTTGCCTGCGAGGACACCCTCACCCTCCTTCCCTGTTCGATTTTCCAGCTTAAGCAAACCGCTGCTCGTCCTCATTGGCGTTGCGGGGATTTTCCTCGGGTGCGCGCGGGCTTCCAAGTCGCACGAGACTGTCCTCACTTTCTCTGGCTCCGCGCTCGGCGCTGAGGGGACGCTCGTTGCCAAGCAGTTGAAAGATTTTATGAGGCTCAATCCCGGGATTCGCGTCGAGCTGCAGCGGACGCCCGATGACGCCTCGCAGCGGCATCAGCTTTATGTGCAGTGGCTCAATGCGCGCGTGGGGAATCCGGACATCCTTCAGCTCGATGTGGTTTGGACTCCGGAGTTTGCTGCTGCCGGATGGGTGTTACCGCTCGATCGATTTGGACCAGCATCGAGCGAGTTCTTTCCCGCTACCATCGTCGCCAATACCTGGGCAGGGAGGCTCTACGCGCTGCCCTGGTTCGCCGATGTCGGGCTCCTCTATCGACGCACTGATCTCGTTCCCCGAGAGCCAGCGACACTTCACGAGCTCGTGACCGATGCGCAGCAGGCAATGGCTCGGCCCGGCGGACCACGATTCGGCATCGTCTGGCAGGGTGCGCGGTACGAGGGACTCATCACTGGCTTTGTCGAGTACCTCGGCGCATTCGGTGGCAGAATTCTCGATGACAGCGGGCGCGTTGTCGTCAATCAACCCGCGGCAGTGCGCGCGCTTCAGTTCATGCGCGACGAGCTGTACGCATCACAAATCGCTCCGCTCGATGTCCTCACCTGGCACGAAGAAGAGGCGCGCTTCGCGTTTCAGAATGGGACTTCCGTGTTCATGCGGAACTGGCCTTACGCCGTCGGTGCCATGAGCGACAAGACACAGTCGCGCGTCGCAGGGAAGTTTGCCGTCTCACCCATTCCCGCTTCCGGGGATCCCGGTGGGCATTCGACCGCGACGCTCGGTGGTGCCCAACTCGCGATCAATGCGTACAGCGAATCACCCGCCGCGGCCTACAAGCTCATTGCCTACCTCACTGCCCCGCAGCAGATGCTCGAGCGCGCGCAGGCAGTCGGTCAATATCCGACACGCCAATCTCTGTACTCCGACCCGCGTCTGCGGACCGCCATCGCAATTCCGCCTGAGGATGCGCGCCGAGCGATAGAGAGCGCTACACCACGGCCGGTGACACCGATCTACACAGAGCTCTCGGAGATTCTCCAGATCGAGCTGCATCGCGCCCTGGTTCGGCAGGCCGAGCCGCAGGACGCGCTCAACTCGGCGGCGAGCCGCATTAATGCGCTCATCGACCGCACTGGAATGCGCAAGCTGATGTCAGCCGCGCGGCAGACAACGGATGTACCTGACACTGCTGGTGCCGGAGCGCCGCTGCCAGCAGACCGATCTCAATGAAAAAGATCTCGCGACTCGGAAATGAGGCTCGACTCGGGTGGACGCTCGTAGCACCCGCGCTCATTGTCATTGGCCTGATCGCGATTTTTCCACTTGGCTGGACGGTATGGGAATCACTCCACTTGCACGAGCTCCGTATGCCATGGCTCGGTCAGCCATTCATTGGGCTCGCGAACTATGTCGAGATCGCGAACGATCCACGGTTCTGGGGCGCGCTCGGGCATACAGCATTTTTTACTGTGGTTTCGATAAGTCTCGAGTTGCTCATCGGGCTATTCCTGGCGCTGGCGATGAACCGCGTTTTCAGGGGCAGGGGATTCGTTCGTGCAGCGGTGCTAGTGCCATGGGCGATCCCAACAGTCGTGGCAGCGCTGTTGTGGCGATTCATCTTTGAGTCAGAGGGCGGCATCGCGAACGCCTTACTGGTCGACGCGCATATCCTCCGCCAGCCGATGGTGTGGTTCATCGAGGCTGCGACCGCGTGGGTGCCGGTGATTCTCGCGGATGTGTGGAAGACGACACCATTTGTCGCCCTGCTGCTGCTCGCGGGGTTGCAGAACATCGATCTCAGTCTCTACGAGGCGGCGGCCGTCGATGGCGCGAATGCGTGGTGGCAGCTTCGGCACATCACGCTTCCGCTGCTCAAGCCAGCAATTCTCGTAACGCTGATTTTTCGAACGCTCGACGGTTTCCGCGTCTTCGATCTGATTTACGTGCTCACCGGCGGCGGGCCCGGAACATCAACTGAGCCGGTCGCGTTGTATACGTTCAATGCGCTGCTTCAGAATCTCCGCTTCGGGTATGGATCCGCTCTTTCAGTCGTGATCTTCGCAATCACCTTCGGTCTGGCACTGCTTTACGTGCGCGGATTGGGCGTGCGACTCGGAGGAGACGAGGCGTGATGGAGAGCGGAGCTTCGCGAGTGGCGCAGCGGGGGCAGTTCCGCGCGGGCAAGTGGATTTTCGCCGGGGCGCTCGTCGTGCTCATGCTGTTCACGCTTTTCCCATTCTACTGGGCGATTGTCGCGTCGCTCACGCCTGACGCCGCACTGTTTCGCAATCCATCACTCTGGCCGCACCAGATAATCGGCGACCATTATCGTGCGCTCTTTGGCGACCGCGACTTCATAACACCGATCAGAAACTCGCTCATTGTCGCGGGTACGACGACGATCTTCTGCCTCGCAGTCGGAACTCTTGCGGCGTACGCTCTGGCTCGGCTCGATTTCAAGGGCAAAGCCCCGATCATGGCGTTTATCCTTGCCGTGACGATGTTCCCGCAGATCTCGATCGTGAGCCCACTTTATCTCCTGCTTCGCTCGCTGCATCTCATCGACACCTACCCCGGCCTCATCATGCCGTACATGACGTTCGCGATGCCGCTGACGGTGTGGGTTCTCACGGGCTCGATCCGGCAGATCCCGAGAGATCTCGAGGAAGCAGCGCACGTCGACGGCGCCACTCGCCGACAGAGCTTCACGAAAATCCTGCTGCCGCTTGCGGTACCGAGCCTCGCGACGACGGGAATCCTGACGTTCATCTACTGCTGGAACGAATTTCTCTTCGCGCTTTCGTTCACGCTGGGGCCAGAACGACAAACAGTTCCGGTGGCAATCGCGCTTTTCCGTGGGCAGTACCAGGTTCCGTGGGGCGAGATTCTCGCGGCAGCCGTGGTCGCGACAGCGCCCGTGGCGGCGATGGTTTTGTTCTTTCAACGACGGATTGTTCAAGGGCTAACTGCGGGTGCCGTGAAGGGCTAATGGCAATCGCACGCAGCCACAGTTGCAGTTCGTAGATGCCGGTCAACACGAATCACTAGAGGGCGGATGGCGAGAATAGCACTGGAGCACGTCGACAAGACCTACCCGAACGGCTACGTCGCCGCGCGCGATCTGAGTCTCGAGGCAATGGACGGCGAGCTTCTCGTGCTTGTCGGCCCTTCCGGCAGTGGAAAATCCACTGTGCTCCGTCTGATGGCCGGTCTGGAGCGCGTCAGTGACGGCGTCATCCGCATTGGCGAGCGCGATGTCACCGACCTTCCCCCGCAGCAGCGCGACATCGCGATGGTCTTCCAGAACTATGCGCTCTACCCGCACATGACCGTGCGAGAGAACCTCGCGTTCGGCCTCAACATTCGGAAACAACCGCGCGCTTTGATCGATGAACGCGTCGGTGCCGTGGCGGCATCGCTCGGACTCGATGCACTACTCGACCGCAAACCCGCCCAACTTTCGGGCGGCCAGCGCCAGCGTGTTGCGCTCGGTCGTGCCATTGTGCGTGAGCCGCTCGCGTTCCTGTTTGACGAGCCGCTGTCGAATCTCGATGCGCAGTTGCGCGTCGAGACACGAGTCGAGCTCTCACGCCTGCACCGGAAGCTTGGCGCCACGATGGTCTACGTTACCCACGACCAGTCCGAGGCATTGACCCTCGGCGATCGTATCGCGGTTCTCAAGGAAGGAGTCCTTCAGCAAGTCGCCACACCGATGGAGCTGTACGACCAACCCGCGAACAAATTTGTCGCGGGCTTCATCGGCAGCCCCGCAATGAACTTCTTCAAGGGCGTGCTCACTCGTGATGGCGATGCGTGCGAATTTCGAGGCGTAGATCTCGTAACTCCCGTTCCGTGCGAGCCCACATCGGGTGGCGCAGTCTTCCTCGGCGTCAGGCCACAGCACCTGGAGATCACAAGTGATAACGCAACAGGTGAGGGAACACTCAAGGGAGAGGTCGGTGTCGTCGAGCCGATGGGAAACGAGCAGATCGTTTACGTAACTCTGCCCGGGGGCGAGCGCGCAGTAGCCATAGCGCCCGTTCGACCACGCATTACCGCTGGAGAAAGAGTGACGATACGTGTTCGGCCTGAAGGCCTCCATCTTTTTGACGCGATTTCGGGGCGAAGGATCACGCGCTTCGACTGGCCACTAACACCAAAGAGGTCTGGCCACTAACACCAAAGGTTAAAGGCCACCGAGACGGCCCGCTTCGACTAGCTACCGAGACGGAAGTTTCATCCGGATGAAGCGGATTTAACGGATTTAGCGGATCGATCCCAAAGGCGTCAGAGCTCATAACACCAGGGCTCCTTTCTTTTTGTTATTTGCATTGAGACGTCTCTTTGGCGGGAAGAAGCCAGCCCGAGCGGCTGTTCCTAAGAAAGATCCCAGCCCTGGCGAGATGCTCTCCTACGCCACGTTGAGCCAAAGCAGTATCCGATGCATCCGAGTAATCCGCTTCATCCGGAAGAAACTTCCGTCTCGGTGGCCAGACCTCTTTGGTGTTAGTGGCCAGACGTAGCGCGCTACTCTCACCCTAGAAGCGATACCCGATTGAACCACCATTTGCCATCGGCCGGATGAAGAAGTTTGCGTAGCTCGAATCTCGCGCGATACGGATCGCATGAATCGCCGAGACGCCGCCGAAAATCAGTGAGAGTTGAGTTTTGGAGAGGGACGACGTGCGCGCCATGAAGCTGATGTCGCTCACCGAGGCGTTCCGTCCCAGCGTTATGTAGAACAATGTCGTTCCGATGCCTCCCGCCAAGATCCCGCGCTCCAGTGCCGAGCCTCGCGTGTGGGGAATGTCCAGAATCAGCTCGTCGATCAGTGCTTGCGTCGTGAGTCCCGAAGCGGAAAAAAGAAATTGCTTGTGCGGCTCCCGCTGACTGTCGATCCCTGAAAAGATCGTCGGCCTTCCGTGATCCAGTCCCAGGTGGGGATGTGCGCCGACGGCGTAGGAGGTGAGGATGTGGGCAGTTTCGTGGGCAACGATGCTGGTGGCAAAACCAAACGCAAAGTGCCGCCAGTAAATGTCCGAGGGAGTAGAAGAACGAGGGGACTGAGCACCGCCAACTTCTGGATATGTGGCGAGCAGCAATAAGGCGATAGCGAGCACTGACGGGCGGAACAGTCTCAAACTTGCTATGTTCTCCCGCAATGATGTGCCTGGAGCGAAACGATGACTGAGCGTCTTTCCGATATTGCGATACAGCGCGAGCTTGGAACTCTTCCGGGTTGGAGCCGGCGCGGCGACACTATCACGAAGACTTATCAATTCCGGAATTTTCTCGACGGGATCGATTTCGTTTCCGCTGTCGCCAAGGCGGCTGAGGCGGCGGATCACCATCCGGACATTGACATTCGGTATACCAAAATCGTGGTCGCCCTAAGCACGCACTCGGCCGGCGGAATCACCCAACAGGATCTCGACATGGCCAAGCAGATCGAGAAAATCCAGGCGCAGGAATAGACGCTTCAATTTTCCGAGACAAATAGAAACGCGGCGGCTTTCCAGGACAAATAGAAACCCGGCGGCTAGTAGCCGCCGGGTTTTTCCTAACGGCGCATCTTAGCCGCGTCGATTGCTCGTAACACGAAGAATCGCCATGAACATGTTGAGCAGATCCAGGTAGATCTGCACGGCGGCGCCGACGTAGTCATCTGGTCCATAGACGTTCCGCAGGCGCCAAGTGTCGAACACGAGCAGTCCGCTGAACAGGAGCACGGCGACCGAGGAGAGCCAGAGGCTTGCAGCTTCACTCCTGAAGAAAAAGTTCAGAAGCATCGTGCCGATGAGCACCCACAGTCCCACCATCAAAAAGCTGCCCCAGGCGCTGAAGTCGCGACGGCTCACAAAAGCGTAGAGTGTGAGGATTCCGAATGCGCCGATCGTGAGGACCGCAGCCTGGCCAATGAGACCCGGCTGAGTTCTTCCGTAGAAGTACAGCGCGGGCGAAATAATTACGCCCATCACGAGATTGAACAGGAAAACGAGGCCGATGTTCACGGGGAAATCGGTCTTTTTTCTCGTCGCCATCAACAGCGGGGCGATCGAGCAAAAGAACGCAATGAACGGGTGTTCGGCCACCGCCGCCATCAACTGTGGCTGCGACAACCCGAACGATGCGCCGACCATCGTAACTAAAACGCTGACGAGGACGAGGGAGTACGTGCGGCGAACAAGAGTCGCTCGCTCTTCGCCTGTACGAACCAGCGTTCCCGTCTGATATGACACACCCATTTGTTAACTCCTAAGAGGGTCGAACGTGCGAAATATATTACCCCGCATTTTCCCTGGCGATTCGATCGAGCAGATCGGGAAGCTCCGTTATGTCGCCGAGGAAGTGGGTTGGACGATAGGGCTCGAGTTGATCGCGCCGGAAGGGGCCCCAAAGCGCCGCAATCGTGATCACGCCGGCCTCATTGCCCGATTTGATATCATGCGGAGAATCGCCGACGAACACAGCTTCATTGGCCTCGTAACCGAGCTTGTCGAGGGCGGCGCGCACTGGAAAGGGATCGGGCTTGTGGATGTGCACTGAGTCGTAGCCGATCGCGACTTCTATGTAGTCGTCGGCGCCGATGAACTTGAGCCCGCGCTCCATCATAGTGTTGCCCTTGCTGGTCACTACACCCATCGGATGTCCGCGCTGGTAGAGTAGCGCGAGCGTATCGATCACTCCCGTGTAGGCGGCCATCAATCGGTCGTGGTTCTCGTGCTGGAACGTGCGATACCGATTGACGAGGCGCTCGCGATCCTCGTCTGATTCGACGTAGGGCGTGAGCTGTTTCGGAAGCGGAGTGCCGAGTCCTGCGATCCATTCCGAGTCGCTGGGTTGCCGCGCGCGCCCGTTGAAGGTGTGCCGCATCGAAGCGAGAAGCAGGGCGATGGAATCGATGAGGGTGCCATCGAGATCGAAGAGAACGGCATACGGGCGCGATTCCACCATACTGCCAAACTAAACGCTCACCGGGCTCGCGAGGAATAGGCAGGCGCGGCGCACGCTTCGAGCGTTGTAATGGCGGATTCCCAGCGCGATATTAGAGGCCATGGCAGTCTCCCTGAGCGCACCGGCGCGCACGAGCTTCAACAAGCTGTTCGACGAGATCGGAACGGTCGATCAGGTCGGAATCGAGGAGCGCGTGGCGAAGTTCCAGACGCGAAGCATCAAGAAGGCATCAAAGCTCTGGGGACTGAAGACCGCCGTCTCGATGATTGACCTGACGACGCTCGAGGGCAAGGATACCCCCGGGAAGGTGGCATCGCTTTGCCAGAAGGCTCGACGGCCCAGTTTCGATGAGACCGTCCCGCCCGTAGCGGCGGTTTGTATTTATCCCTTCCTCGTCAAATACGCGGCGCGCTGGCTCGCTGACACCGCGATCAAAGTCGCGTCGGTAGCGACGGCGTTCCCGTCCGGGCAGAGCCCTTTGGCGCTCAGGCTCGAAGAGGTACGGACCGCGGTGTCCGACGGCGCCGATGAGATCGACATGGTGATCAATCGCGGGCTGTTCTTGGCGGGCGAGTTCAATGCCGTTCAGGATGAGATCGCGGCCGTCGTCGAAGCATGCGGGGATGCGCAGCTCAAAGTCATCCTGGAAGTGAGCGAGCTCGACACCTACGACAACATTCGCGCGGCGTCGTTCCTCGCGATGCAGGCGATCCGCCCCGGAGATTTCATCAAGACGAGCACGGGCAAAGCGTCGGGAAGTGCTACGCTCGCGAATACGCAGGTGATGATCGAGGCGATCCGCGACTTCTACCTCGCGACCGGTGTCGCTATCGGGATGAAACCAGCGGGCGGAATTCGAAACGCCAAGCAGGCGCTCCACTATCTCGTTGCGGTCAAGGAAACTCTTGGCGACGCGTGGCTCAATTCGTCCCGATATCGGTTTGGGGCGAGCTCACTGCTCAACGATTTGTTGCGGCAGATAGAGAAAGAAAAGACGGGCGCGTACCAGGCGCCGTATTACTTCACGGAATCAGCCGAGAGTTATTGATATGACAACACCGAGAGCGGTGGCGCGGCCGGCGTCGGCGGCGAGCTCCATTCCGCAACTGATCTTCGGCGATCTGTGGGAATACGATCCGGCTCCAGAGACGGCGGATCCGAAACTCGAAGCGAGATACGATCTCTTTATCGGCGGAAAATTCGTAGCGCCAAAGTCGGGGAAGTACTTCGAGTCCATCAATCCCGCGACAGAAGAAGTGCTGGCCGAGATCGCGCTGGCGAACCAAGCTGATGTGGACGCCGCGTATCAGGCAGCGCAGAAGGCGTTCACTCCGTGGAGCAAGCTCGCCGGTGCGGAGCGTGGAAAGTACCTCTATCGAATTGCGCGGCTGATTCAGGATCGCGCGCGAGAGTTCGCCGTTGCTGAAACGATGGACGGCGGCAAGCCAATCAAGGAGTCGCGTGACTTCGACGTACCGATGGCGGCCGCGCACTTTTTCTATCACGCGGGTTGGGCGGACAAGATCGAGTACGCGATTCCTGGCGTGACCGTCGTTCCGCTTGGCGTAGTTGGACAGGTAATCCCGTGGAATTTCCCGCTGCTGATGCTTGCGTGGAAAATCGCGCCGGCTCTTGCGATGGGAAACACGGTGGTGCTGAAGCCGGCCGAGACTACATCCGTTACCGCGCTCAAGTTCGCCGAGCTTTTGCTCGAGGCGGAGTTGCCGCCTGGAGTGGTGAACCTGGTTTGTGGTGCGGGAGAGACGGGCGCCGCAGTCGTGACGCATCCGACGGCGGCGAAGATCGCATTCACCGGCTCGACCGAGGTTGGAAAGATCATCATGCGGCAGTTGGCCGGCACCGACAAGAAGCTGACGCTGGAGCTGGGCGGCAAAGCGGCGAACATCGTGTTCGATGACTCGCCGATCGATCAGGCCGTCGAGGGTGTCGTGAACGGCATCTTCTTCAATCAGGGCCACGTGTGCTGCGCGGGGAGCAGGCTTCTCGTGCAGGAATCGATCGCCGAGATGTTCGTCGCGAAGCTGAAGAACCGGATCGACGTTCTGCGTGTGGGAAATCCACTGGACAAAAATACCGACGTGGGCGCGATCAACTCGCGAGCGCAGCTCGACAAGATTTGCGAGCTTGTCGACTCGGGAGTGAGCGCTGGGGCCGAGATGTATCAGTCGGCGGTGTGTAGGCTTCCGGGGAAGGGATACTACTTCAAGCCAACGGTATTCACTGGTGTTACGCAGAGCCATCGCATCGCGCGCGAAGAGATCTTCGGGCCCGTGTTGAGCGTGCTGACGTTCAGGACGCTAGAAGAAGCGGTGGAGAAAGCGAACAACACGATGTATGGCTTGTCGGCGGGAGTCTGGACCGACAAGGGATCGCGCATTTTGAAGATGAGCACGCTGCTAAAGGCCGGTGTCGTGTGGGCGAACACCTTCAACAAGTTCGATCCGTCGTCGCCGTTTGGAGGTTATAAAGAGTCCGGATTCGGGCGAGAGGGTGGACGTCAGGGACTCATGGACTACGGGAAGGTCGTGTAATGGCGCCGCGCATTCCTGTAACCAAGACGCCCAAGGTGTATGTCGGCGGGCAATTCATTCGCTCGGAGAGCGGGCGAGTGTTTCCGGTGCGAGAGGCGGGACGCGGGACGCGGGATGCGGGACGCGGGATGAGGGATGAGGGACGCGGGATGCGGGGGGCGGCGTTGCTCGGCAATATTCCGCAGTGCACGCGGAAAGATCTTCGCAATGCTGTCGAGGCGTCGGCGAAGGCTGGACCGGATTGGGCGCGCCGTACGCCGTACAATCGCGGGCAGATCATCTATCGCCTCGCGGAAATGCTGGAGTCGCGCGCGGCAGAAATGGCGGAGTCCCTGGTGATTTCGGGGGCGGCCACCAAAGCCGGCGCGACGAAAGAAGTCGCGGCTAGCATCGACCGGTTGATCTACTACGCGGGATGGTCGGACAAGTACGAACAAGTGCTCGGCAACACCAATCCGGTTGCTGGACCCTTCTTCAACTTTACGGTCGCTGAGGCGATGGGCATCATTGGCATCATTGCTGACGATTCGGCGCCGCTTCTCGGACTGCTCAGTCAGGTTGCGCCGGTAATTATCGCCGGCAACACGTGCGTGTGCCTTGCGTCAGAGCAATTTCCATATCCAGCGATAGTGCTCGGAGAGCTCCTCGCCGTTTCTGACTTGCCCGGCGGAGTGGTGAACATTCTCACCGGGTTCAGAAAGGAGCTCGTGCCGACCTTCGCGACCCACACCCACATTCGCGGGCTGAACGCCGTCGTGAGCCAGGAAGAAAAAAAGCAGCTACAGCTAGGCGCCGCGGAGAGCATCAAGCGCGTGCGCGCGCGGAAGCGTGATGAATCGCTCGACTGGGCAGACGAAGCGTCGCAGAGTGTCTACGAGATTCGCGATTACGTCGAGTTCAAGACAACCTGGCATCCGATTGGAGCCTGATCGCTCGCCGAGAACAATCCGGGGCAAGCAAGGACTGTGACCGCGCGATCAGAGCAGCCGAACGCGATCGAGATG
>CADDZN010000050.1 GCA_902812375.1 bacterium
GCCACTATGTTCGAGGGTTGAACTACGCGGATGCGGCGGAAGGAGCGGAAAAAGGGCGGAGGCGCTCCCAGTGGCCCGCCACATAGACATCTCAATCCAAATAACAAAGAGGAAGGGAGCCTTGGCGAGAGAATTTTTAGGCGCCACTCTGATCCACTCCGCCCTTTTCAGCTTTCTTCCGCGACTGTTTCCGCGTAGTTCAACCCTCGAACATAGTGGCCATTCGAAGCACCTCGGAGCCAGTCCGATCAGAGATCTGCCCTGTTACTGGCCAGAAGAAGGCGCATTCAGCGCTGATCTACCGCCCGAACATCCCTGGCATTGCGGGCATTCCCATCCTCCCTCCGCCGGCCATCTTTTTCATCATCTTCTGCATCTCGCGGAACTGATCGAGCAACCGGTTGACGTCGCTGATCGGTCTCCCGGCGCCCTTCGCAATTCGTAGTCTCCGTGACCCGTTGATGATGCCGGGATTTTTTCTCTCCTCCGGTGTCATCGATAGCACGATCGCCTCGACGTGCTTGAGACGCTTCGGGTCGGCCTTCATCTGCTTCAGTGCTTTCGTGTTCACACCAGGCAGCATTTTGAGAATTCCTTCCAGAGGACCCATTTTCTGGATCTGCCGCATGCTGTTCAGAAAGTCGTTCAGATCCATTCCCTCTTTGCGGACTTTCTTCTCCAGCCTCTTCGCTTCGGCTTCGTCGAACGACGCCTGCGCTTTCTCGACCAGCGTCACGATGTCGCCCATCTGAAGGATTCGACCCGCCATGCGGTCCGGGTGAAATTCCTCGAGCGCGTCCGGCTTCTCGCCGACGCCGATGTACTTGATCGGCTTGTGCGTGACACCGTAAATCGAGAGGGCCGCGCCGCCTCGCGCGTCGCCGTCCATCTTCGTTAGGACAACACCCGTAACGTCGAGAGCGCTGTCGAAACCCTGGGCGATTTTCACCGCGTCCTGACCAGTCATTCCATCGGCGACGAGAAGAATCTCGGACGGGTGGAGCGCATCCTTGAGACGGCGGAGCTCCTCCATCATCGCCTCATCGATCTGGAGCCGGCCAGCCGTATCGATGATCACCACGCGATCACGCTCCTTAAGCGCTTCAGCAACACCGGCGCGCGCGATCTTGACAACATCGGTCGTCGTGCGGTCCGCATATACGGGAATCGACAGGTCGCGCCCGAGCGTCTCGAGCTGATCTATGGCGGCCGGACGATAAACGTCGGCGGCGACGAGGCGCGTCGCGCGACCCTCTGCCTTCAGCTTCCGCGCAAGCTTTGCCGCCGTAGTCGTCTTGCCCGAACCCTGTAAGCCGACCATCATCACGACCGAGGGTGGAACGGTGCTCAGCTTGAGTCCTTCGCGGCGCTCGCCGAGCATCTCGATGAGCTCTTCGTGGACGACCTTGACGAGCTGTTGGCCTGGCGAAACGGTGCTTAACGCCGAGATTCCCTTCGCTTTTTTCTCGACACGTTCGAGAAACTCGCGCGTCAATTGGAAGTTGACATCTGCCTCGAGCAGAACCCGACGGACTTCGCGAAGTCCTTCCTTGATATCGGCTTCGCTGAGGACACCACGCCCGCGCAACCGGGCGAAAGTGGCCTCCAGCTTTTCACTGAGATCTTCGAACATAGCCTTTAAACTTAGGCGCCGTTAACTTCTGAAACAACTGACGCGTAACCTGGTGAGAGAGAGATTGCATGGCGGCAACGCAGCGTAGAGACGACATCCTGCAGGCTGAAATTCCCTCGACGCTGCCGCTCATGGCGCTGCGGTCGACCATCGTTTATCCCCTCGGGACCATCGCAGTCCAGATGGGCGCTCCGGAGAATCTTTCGCTCCTCAGAGCCAACGAGCAGTCCGGGCTCATCGTGGGGCTCGTCGTAGCGACTGGTGACCACGATGACGTGCTCGACCCGGAGCGCTTCGTTGGGCGAGTTGGGGTAGCGGCGCGAGTGCACGAGCGGATCAATCTGCCCGGTGAAACCGTTCAGATCACCCTCCAGGGGCTCCGCCGCATCGTCGTCGAAGGCGTGGCTCAGGTCGAGCCCTTCCCGATCGTGCGCATCAAGCCCGCGAAGGAGATTCCACCCGATCCCAACGAAGTCGATGACCTCATTGCGCGCATTGTGACCGGTGCAGAAACCCTCGCTGAGCTGATCGATCGCATCCCCGACGAGGTTCCGGCCATCCTCAAGATGAACATCTCGGATCCCGGCCGTTTCGCTGACCTCGCCGCGACGAATCTCAACTTCAAGGTTTCGGACAAGGACGAGATTCTCCAGCGGCTGAACATCGGCCAGCGTTTGAAGTTCCTGCTCGGACGAGTCGAGCGCGAAGTCGGTCGCGCGCGGGTTGCCGAGGACGTGAAACGCCAGACCGAGATCAAGATCGAGCAGCACCAGCGCGAGTTCTATCTAAGGCAGCAGTTGCGCGCGATCCAGTCCGAGCTGGGCGAGGGCGATCCGGGCGAGAAGGAGTCGATTGAGACCCTGAAAAAACTCGAGGAGGCCAATCTTCCCGAAAAGGCAGCGCAGGAAGGGCGACGCGAGATCGAGCGCATGCGGAATCTTTCGCCAGCCTCCAGCGAATATCAGGTAATTCGGACTTATCTCGATTGGATGCTCGCGCTTCCCTGGAACGCGAAATCGACCAACGATGAAGTCATCGAGCTTAAGAAGGTCGAGGAGCTGCTCGACTCCAGACATTACGGCCTCAAGGAGGCCAAAGAGCGCATCACGGAATATCTCGCGGTGCGAAAGCTTCGTGGTGGCGATCCGCACGGTCCAATTCTCTGCTTCGTCGGTCCGCCGGGAACCGGCAAGACTTCGCTCGGCGAGGCGATCGCGACATCGATTGGTCGCGCGTTCTACAGGATTTCTGTCGGTGGCGTGCGCGACGAGGCAGAAATTCGCGGACACCGCCGCACCTACGTTGGCGCGATGCCGGGACTCATTCTTCAGTCGCTCAGACGCGTTGGTGTAAGAGACGCGGTGCTCATGATCGACGAGATCGACAAGATGACGAGCGGTGGTCCGTCGGGAGATCCGACCGCCGCGATGCTCGAGGTGCTCGACCCTTCACAGAACTCGAACTTCGTCGATCACTACCTGAATCTTCCGTTCGACCTCTCGAGCATCCTCTTCATCTGTACGGCCAACAATCTCTACGACATTCCCGCGCCTCTCCGCGACCGCATGGAAGTCATCCGCGTGCTCGGCTACACGGTCGAGGAAAAAGTGGAGATCGCGTGGAGATATTTGTTGCCGAGGCTGCTGGAAGAGCACGGAATCACGGACAAGGACATCCAGTTCACGGATGAAGTGCTGGGCTTCATATCGAATCGGTACTCGCGCGAGGCGGGTCTCCGAAACTTCGAGCGCAACATTGCGTCACTCATGCGCAAACGGGCGCGCAGAAAGGCCGACGGAGAAGAGGGCGCATGGATCGTCGATAACGCTATGGTCACCGAGATCCTGGGCAACCCGACTTACACTCTCGAGGATGCGGAGCAAGAGCCAGAAATCGGCGCGGTCACAGGCATGGCGTGGACCGCAACCGGAGGCGACCTGATGGTGATCGAGGCACTCAGAATGCCAGGAGCGGGTCGTCTCACGGTGACGGGTCAGCTAGGGGATGTAATGCGCGAGTCGGTCGACGCGGCGTACTCGTACGTTCGCTCGCGCGCGCATACCCTGGGAGTAGACGATATCGAGTTCAAGGAAAGTGATTTGCACGTCCACTTCCCTGCGGGCGCGATCCCCAAGGATGGGCCGAGCGCGGGCGCAGCGGTCACGCTGGCAATCGCGAGCGTGCTGAGCCGCCGTCCCGTTCGTCGCGACGTAGCTCTCACCGGAGAGATGACGCTTCGCGGGAAGGTGCTGGAGATTGGCGGCGTCAAGGAAAAGGTGATGGCCGCGTACCGCGCGGGGTTGCGCCAGGTGATTCTGCCAAAAGCGAACGCAAAAGATCTCCGCGGCATTCCGGACGAAGTCGTCAACAGCATGACGTTCACTTTCGTTTCAACGATGGACGACATCATCCATCTGGCGCTTCTCCCCAAGGGACCAGGAACGCTGGCAGACGCGCTCGAGCCGCACGGCGACGTGGTCGCAAAGAACTCCGTTCTCGATTCCTCGACTGCCTCCATCAATCAGTCGAGCCCGGTGGGAGCAGCAACGCCGTAGGTGAATGTCAACAACCCCTGGATCCAGTTCGGCATCCACGTTTTCGTCGGGACCGCGGCAGGAGGACTCTCCGATACCGTAGCGGTGTGGATGCTGTTCAACCCGAAGAAAAAGAAATTCGGGTTCCAGGGTGCGATTCCAAAGAACCAGGCGCGGCTCGCGAAAAGCCTCGGTCGCACTGTCGGTGAGCGCCTGCTGACCCCCGGCGATCTCCAGATGGAACTGTCGCGACCGGAATTGCTCGCGGCGTTTCAGTCGCGGCTGGAAGACGTGATCGCCGGCATGCTCACTTCGCGAGATCCGTTGATCGACAAGGTCCCGCCCGCGGTGGTGACGGCACTCGAGGGCGCGACCACCGCTTACCTCCCGGTAGCGATGACCAAGCTCGGCGCCTTTCTGGGTCAGCCGACAACGCGCGTGAAGCTTCGGGATGCGCTGCACTCGATGTTCAATCGGTTCGTCGACGACATGCGCTTCCACGAGCGCATCTTCGCTAAGCTGATGATGACCGAGAAAAAGTTCGACGCAGTGCTCGATACGATCGAAACCGACGGCGTCGAACAGGTTGTCGGGTTGCTAGAGGAACCCGAGATCAGAGAGGAGATCTCGAAGGCGATTCACGACGCGATCCTTACTTATTTGCAGAAGCCGATTTCCGACATTCTCGGCGACGTCGAGGCGAAAAAAGATCCCGACGCGCCGATGCGACTGGCTGCCTCAGCCGCGCCGGTGATCTGGGAATGGATTCACGATCAGCTACCGGAGCTGATCAAGAAGCTCGATGTGCAGGCGATGGTGGAGCGGAAGGTGATGGCGTTCAGCGTCGAGCGGGTCGAAGAGATTCTGCGCAACGTCATTCAGAACGAGCTCAATCTGATTATCACGACGGGGTACGTGCTCGGCGGGCTTATTGGGGTGTGCACTTTCGGGTTACAGAAGCTGCTCGGCCTCTAGCCTGGCATCGCGACACTCGCATCTCGAGGACTGGCATCTCGTACCTCACACCCTTTAACTGCAACTGAACGGGTGCGAGGCGGGAGCAACGACGTGGCCAGTTTGCCAGTTCACAACGTCGGGACGGCACTACTCGCCTTCGAAGCACAGGCAGTACTTACCGCGCTTCGATCCGTCTGCACCGCAGTGACTCGCAAACTCGGAACGGTTTTACTCCCGCCTCGTACCCGTTCTGTTGCAGTTAGAACTTAAAGTACGAGATGCCAGTCCTCGCACCGGTTCTGTTGCTCTTTAAACTCGGCAAGTGTCGAGATGCCAGTTTCGACACGCCAGCCCCTCACCTTCTGTGCACTAAAAGTTCGAAGCTCGCCTATTGGGCCAATTTGACCTGCCCCGTATTCACAACGTTGAGATTCGCCCCGGCCGGAAGATCCTCGTATATCACGACCGGTCGCCCGCCGATTTCGACCGTGCTTAGCTGCAGCGATCGACCAGCCGCCGAGTACTTCTTCGAGAGACTGTTCCCTCCGGTCACGGCCTTGGTCGAGAACCGCTTCTCGATCGCCCGGCCGGCGATGTCATAGAACTCACCGGCTTCAACCGGAGAGTCCCATACCGTCAGCCAGATGATTCCGGGCCCCTGTGGGGTGTTCACCACTGCGTAGCGATCGCCGTCCCAACCGGCCGCGCCACGAATCGCATCGTTTTGGTCGTCCAAATGCTGAAAGAGAAAGAGACGCGTCTCGAACTCGCCGAGATCGTTCTCATACACATCGGTCGCATTCGTGAGTGTGCCAAAGGTGATCTTGGTTGGGTTGTCGCGGGTCAGGAAATACGCATTCGGATGAATGATCTGCTCTGTCGAGACTGGCATGTCCCTGTAGACCACCGAGCCCGGCTTCCGCTCTTTGTAATTCCGATAGAACTCAGCGCCGCTCAGATACGGAAAGATCAACGTCTCCTGAATAACTCGTGGGGCTGCCGCGAAAATTGGCATCGAAGCCTGACTCTCTCGGATCATGTCGCGGATTCTGTCCCATCCGCCGGGCAGATTAATGGCGATGTTCGACCCGCCCAGCATTATGGAGATTTGCTCGTACACGGCCTGGCCCTCGAACACCGACTGCGCGGCTGTTTGCCGGTCATTATCGCCCGAGGAATGCTGCACGGAATCCAGGCTGATGTACTGATCCTGGAGCGCATGAACGAGCTCGTGGGTGACGATTGTCGCGACAAGATCCTTGGGCGAGCCGTCCACGATATAGAGCACCTTGGTGTGCGGATCGTAGAATCCGACGATCTGCTCGACCAAAAGGCTCTCGAGGAAAGATTGCAGCTTGAGAGTGTCGGGAATGAGGCCGAGCCGCTTATATGCTGCTTCCTGGCCGTTCAGATCGTGGACAGCCTGCGAATCACTCACTTGCTTGACGATGTACTGCCTTACCTGATCTTTCGACCGCGTTTCCACTCTTGGCGGGGTCTTGAACTTGAGGCCTACTGCTTTCTCGATCTGTGGTACTGCCTCTGCCACCTGGCTCGCGTACGGTCCCTCGTACTTGGACTTCTGGCTTTCGCACGCTGAAACGAGTGCGAGAGATGCCGCCGCGACGAGGACGACGGTTCTATTCAGGCGAGCGCTCATTTGTGGTAGAGAAGAAGGGCGGTATCAGAGTCCCGAGATGCGAAGATACCATGCGATGATTGCGTCTCCGAAAAGCAACGCGATCACTGCTGCGGGCGCAAGAAAGACGCCGAATGGAAGCTCACGTTTTTTCCAGCCACCGCTCGCCTCGAGAGCGAGCTCTGTCTGCCCCTTGTCGTCGGCGAGACCACGCGCCGAGAGGGGATATACGACTCCCAGAAGAACAACCGGCGCGAGAACGGCGCCGATGAAAATGGTTAGGAGCGCACGAGTCGGCCCTACCGCCGCGCCAACCACCGCCATCAATGTCACGTCACCGAATCCCATCGCCGGTCGCTTGAGCCAAACTTCGCCGAGCCAGCCGACGATCGCGATCGCGCCTGCGCCAACACACATCCCGATCATCGCATCCCAGGGACGCGCGAACGGCTCCGCCTCGCCCAGGAAGAGAGCGATCAGCGACGTGAGGATCACGAATAAGACGCCAAATACGGTAAAGCCGTCGGGAATCAGAAAATATTTCGCGTCAGTGAGCGAAATTCCGAGGAGCACCGTTGCCAGCACCGCGACCCGGAACGCGGTGAAGGTCAACCCGAACTGAAAGAACGCCGCGAGCCACAGCAATCCAACCAGCAGCTCGACGATGGGATACTGAATCGAGATGCGGTCGCCGCAGCCACTGCACCGCCCGCGCAGCATCAGCCAACTCACAATGGGGATGTTCTCGCTCGCTTTGATCTTGTGCCCGCATTTCGGGCACCGGGACCGCGGCTTGACGACCGACAGCCCCTCCGGCCAGCGACCGATGCAGACGTTCAGGAAGGAGCCAACACACAATCCAACTATAAAGACGTAAATCGCGGCGAGGGTCTCGATCATTGACGAAGCTCGTATAGGATGATGCCCGCTGCCACGGCGACGTTCAGCGAGTCGACGTTAGCGGTAAGGGGGAGCGAGACGATCTTGTGCGCACTCGCCCGAATTTCCGGATTGAGACCGGAACCTTCATTACCTACGACGATTGCCAGGCGCCCAACAGCACGCCCGGAATCGAGCGGCTCCCCTTCTGCGTCCGCGGCCCAGAGATCGAAGCCCTCCCGCTCAATGAACGCCCGCACGTCTCCCCAGGTCGCGTGGAACGCGGGGTGCCGGAACTGAGCGCCCATTGAGCTTCTCACGACCTTTGGGTTCCACAGATCGACCGTACCCGGCAGAGCAATCGTGGCGGTGGCGCCGAGGGCGGCAGCGGTACGAATGATGGTGCCGACGTTGCCGGGATCCTGGACGGCATCGAGCACCAGAATGCGGCACACGGTGGGGGTTTTTAGGGTATTGAAGGAGCGACTTGGAATCTCGCCGATCGCGAGCACTCCCTGCGGTGAGTCCGTCTCGGCCGCTGTCTCGAAGTCTTTGTCGTTGACTTCGAGGACATCGGTTTTGGATTCGTCGAGCCGATTACGAATGGCTGTGCCTCGGGGCGTGGTCGCCAGCTCTGGCGTGACTATCACGCCGCGGATCGGTAAGCCCGAGCGCAGCAGCTCTTCGACCGCGCGCATTCCTTCAGCGACGAAAAGCGAATGCTTCTCACGTGCTTTTCGTCGCTGCAGATCGCGCGCAAGTGTAAGTAGTTTCACAGAATACGAGCGCGGCAGTCCGTGGAATAGGATTTGCCCGAGCGTTTCTTCAGCACTCTCGTCGCCGGAGTAATCATGAAGCGTCTTCTCATTGGCATTCTCGTCACCTGCTCCCTGGTGGGCTGCGGAATTTCGCAGCAGCAGGAAGTGCAGATGGGACAGGAATATGCGCAACAGATCAACGCGCAACTACCGATCATCCAGGATCCCGAGCTCAATCGGTACGTCAACGTTCTCGGTGACTCCATAGCAGGCCTGACCAAACGCAAGGATCTCGACTGGCACTTCTTCATCGTCGATAGCAAGGAAGTGAACGCATTCGCGGTTCCGGGCGGTTTCGTTTACATCAATCGCGGTCTCATCGAGCGCGCCGACAAGATGGATGAGGTCGCTGGCGTTCTCGGGCACGAGATTGGGCACGTCGTGCGGCGCCACACCGTGAAGCAGATGGAGAAAGAGCAGGGTGCGAACGTAGGTATCACCCTCGCCTGCATTCTCACCGGCGTATGCAACAGCGGGATCGCGAACGCCGCTATCAACATTGCTGGAGGTGCGGTGTTCGCTCGCTTCAGCCGTCAGGATGAAGCCGAGGCCGACCAGGAAGGATTCAACAATGTCGTTCGCGCCGGAATCAGCCCCGAAGGAATGGTGACGATGTTCCAGAAGCTTCTCGAGGAGCGAAAGACCCGGCCCGCTGGCGTGGAGGCGTGGTTCCTCACTCACCCACTCGAGGAGGACCGCATCGCCGCTATCCAGGCGCGCATCAATCAGCTTCCTCCAGCTACTCTGGCGAGTCTTGCTACCGACACCCGAAACTTCCACATCTTCAAGGCGAGGTTGCAGTCGCTGCCGCCATCTCCGCCGCCACGACAGCTTCAGTAGCGCCGCGATTCGGGGAGTTCAATGCGCCGTGAGTGATCACGGCGCATCTTTTTATGCATGCGGATAGCGTTGACAATTGCGGGCTCGGATTCCGGCGGTGGCGCTGGCATCCAGGCTGACCTCAAAACGTTTCAGCGATTTGGCGTGTTTGGGACCTCAGCGATCACCGCGGTCACTGCTCAAAACACGAAAGGCGTGGTGCGTTGGGAGCCCGTGTCACCCGAGTTAGTGCGCGCACAAATAGATGCCGTGGTGGAGGATCTTGCGCCCGCGGCGTTCAAGAGTGGCATGTTGGGGACGCCGGCGGTGGCGTCAGCCGTCGCCGACGCAATCGAAGCGAACGCACTCCGCAACTACGTCCTCGATCCCGTGATGGTCGCAAGCTCGGGCGATGTCTTGCTGGAGCCAGAGGCGGTCGATGTACTCCGAACCAGACTCATCTCACGCGCATTTCTCGTCACGCCGAACCTGCGCGAAGCGGAGATCCTAGTCGGCGCGAAGATCGAAGACGAGGACGGAATGGCTCAGGCCGCGGAAACCATCGTGAACGAGATGGGCGCCCAGGCTGTCCTGGTGAAGGGTGGACACCTCGAGTCCGCGGGCAGAGTGATCGACGTTCTCTACGATGGAAGCGTTCGCGCGTTTCGTGGCGAACGCTTGCAGACGACAAACCTCCACGGAACAGGATGCACGCTCTCGGCCGCCATTACCGCGCACCTCGCGAAAGGTGAATCGCTGCACGCAGCCGTGCGGCGCTCCATCGAATTCGTGCACGCGGCTATCGCGACCGCGCCGGGCCTTGGATCAGGACACGGACCGCTGAATCATCTCGCGGGCGACTGACTTCGGGAGCGCTGGGCGAACTCCGTCACCAGAGATTCAAATGCCTGCGTCACTTGCTGAGTCGTCTCGAGTACCTCGGCGTGACTGAGAGCCGCGCCTGTTACACCCGCCGCGGCGTTGGTGATACAGCTCATGCCGGCGACCTTGATTCCCAGTGCTCTCGCCATGATCACTTCGGGCACTGTGGACATTCCAACCGCGTCCGCGCCGAGGAGTCGCAGCATTTTCACTTCGCTGGGCGTCTCATATGACGGACCAAGAAGCCCGGCGTACACTCCCTCGCGTACCCTGGTCGACAGCTTCTCCGCCGCGCTCCTCAGGACTTTGCGCAAACCGGGATCGTAGGCGTCGGTCATGTCAGGAAAGCGGACCACTCCCTCCTGAGCCGGCCCGATCAGCGGATTCGCTCCCATCAGATTGAGATGATCAGAGATGATCATGAGATCTCCAACCGCGAGCTTTGGCGAAATGGCGCCAGCGGCGTTCGAGACGAAAAGCTGTCGCACGCCGAGTGCGTGGAATACCTGAACCGGAAAAGCCGCGAGTGAGGCCGGATGTCCTTCGTACATGTGAAAGCGGCCGCTGAGCGCGATGACTTCTCTACCGCCGAGCGTGCCGACGATCACCGCGCCTTCGTGACCGGCGACGGTGACCTCGGGAAAGCCGGGGATATCGCGGAAGGAGATGAGTAGGGAGTCTTCGATTTTATGCGCGAGGCCGCCGAGTCCGGAACCCAGTATGATCGCGAGATCCGGCGTGCGCCCGTCGAGGCTCCTGGCAATCGCGTCGGCTGCCTTACGAGTTGCGTTCATCGGGTATCCAGCGGTCACGCTTCGGATCCCACCATCTCGTCGATTCGCTCCGATACTTCCTCGATCAGCATCACCCGCTCCTCCCACGGAAGAAACGCGCTCTCGAAGCCATTGAGCGCGACTCCCGCCAATTCGTCCATCGTGAACCCCAGATGCTCCGCGGCGTGCACGTATTCATCGGTGAGAGTGGTCGCGCTCATCAAGCGGTTGTCGGTATTGAGCGTCACGTTGAGCCCGCGATCGAAGTACTCGCGGAATGGATGCGCCTCATAGGAGTCGGCAACCCTCGTTTGGACGTTGCTCGTGAGACACACCTCCAGGGCGATGCGACGATCGTTTACGTACTGCGTGAGATCAGGATCTTCGATGAGACGCGTACCATGCCCGATTCTGTTCGCTCCGCACAGGTGGACCGCCTCACGAATCGACTCGGGACCATCTCCTTCACCAGCGTGCACCGTCACCGCAAGATCGTTTTCTCTCGCGTACCTGAACGCGGTGGCGTGCACGGATGCGGGATTCCCTTTCTCTGCACCCGCGAGATCGAACGCGACTACACCATCGTTCTTGAACTCCACCGCCAGCTTCGCCATTTCCAGCGAGTGTTCGGCCGAAAATTGTCGGAGCGCGACGATGATGAACCGTCCGGTTATCCCGAAGTCTCGCTCCGCTCGCCGAAGTCCGCGCAGCGGCGCCTCGACCGCCTCCACGAGCGATAGCCCGTGCACGACGTTGAGAATCGGCGCGTTCCTGACCTCGATGTAGCGAACGCCATCCTCTGCCGCGTCTTCGGCGAGCTCGTACGCGATACGCTCGAGAGCATCCGAGGTCTGCATCACCGAGACAGTGGTGTCGAAGAGCCGCAGATAATCCTCCAGGCTGCGCGCATCATCAGCGCGCATCGCCTCAGCCAGCTCTTCCGGCGTTTCTCTCGGCATTGACACTCCATACTCGCGGCCAAGCTCGATCAGCGTCGCGGGCCGCACCGAGCCATCGAGATGGCAGTGCAGCTCCGCTTTGGGCAGCGCGCGGAGTTTATTGGAAAATATCGAGAGCGGCATTACACAGGACCAGGATCGTTGTCTTCGTCAGCAGTTTGTCGAGCGCGAACGATGCGGAAAATCGCGCCGTTGTGCACGGGGCTATCGTTTGCTGTAACGATGCCGCGGCTGTCGGTGATGTTCCGCTCGCCATCCCTCACCGCGGCTGCAACTGTCGCGTCCCACGCCTCAACGGCTTCCAACGCTGTCGCGTTTTGGGGGACATCGATGGCGCGCGCGTTAACGTAAACCCGTACGCTCTCGCCACTCTCTCGACGGAGATTATTGTCGACTTCGTGGGTCTCGCTCATGGAGCGACGGGCGCTATTCGCACCTCGGTTGGCGCCGATATGGGCGTCGGCAAGCTCCGCAGGTAGTCGATCAAGGCGTCGAGATCAACGATATTGAGTGGCTTCGACGACGTCGCTCGCTCGCCGGCTTTGTAGCCTTCACCACCCGTCGCCAGAAAATCATTCATGATCACTTTGTAAGTCCGAGTGTCCGATAGCGGTTTTCCGTCCGCCATCGTCACCGAGACGATCCGCGCACCAGCCGGCTTCGACGGATCGTATCTGATCGTCATGCCGCTGACATGGTCGTCCACCGCCGGCTTGGCCAACATGGCCTCGAGTAGACCGCGGAGCTGCGCGCCGGTCATTGTCAGAGAATAAAGAACGTTACCGAATGGCTGTAGCTCGAACAGCGAGCCATAGGTTGCTTCGCCGGCTCTCAGGTCGGTTCTTATTCCGCCATTGTTCATGATGGCGACATCACCCTTTCCCGCCCAGCGCTGTGCGTCGGCAATGAGATTGCCGAGCGGGTACTGCGAGCCCTGCCGAGTGAGGGTGACAGGAATAGTCGCGACATGACGATTAACGAGCGGCGCCACCTGTGCCATGGCTCTCCTCACGATGGAATCAATCGCCGGTAGCGGCTGAATAGTATCGGTGGCGATCTCTCGAACCTCGTGTCTTACCGTAGAAACGGCAGCGCCGCGCAGCGGTATATCGAGGACGTCGATCGCCCTGCCGCTTGAGCGCGCCTGCAC
>CADDZN010000051.1 GCA_902812375.1 bacterium
TCACCGAGCATGTTATCGGCGGGTACTTCAACATCCTCGAAAATCAACTCTCTCGTATCAGAGGCCCGCCAGCCAAGCTTGTCCTCTTTCTTTCCAGCGCGGAATCCCGGCATTGGTGTCAAAGAATCGTCGTGGCCGATCTCCAATCCGGTCGCTTTCTCCAGGTCGCTCGCTTCTTTGGTAAGGATGAATGAGCTGATGCCTTTGCTACCCTTCCCTGGATCTGTGACCGCGGTCACGACGAAAATCTCACCGACACCGCCGTGGGTAATGAAGATTTTACTCCCATTGAGAATGAAATGTGATCCCTTCCGCACTGCGGTCGACCGGGTATTGGCGGCGTCGCTGCCCGCGCTCGGCTCGGTCAGTCCAAATCCGCCGAGCACTTTCCCCGTCGCGAGCAGAGGCACAAAGCGCTTCTTCTGCTTCGCGGTTCCGAAGTTCATGATTGGCGAGGTGCCGAGGGTCGTGTGCGCGGAGATGGTGATCGCATGGGATGCATCGACCTTTGCCATCTCGTTGATCACGATCATGTAGCTGAGCAAATCCAGCCCTGCGCCGCCCAGATCTTCCGGCCACGGAATGCCGAGAAGGCCGAGTTCTCCCATTTTCTTGACATTCGCCCAGGGAAACTCCGCCTTCGCGTCCAGCTCACTCGCTACCGGAGCTACTTCACTCCGCGCGAACTCCCGAACCATGTTGCGCACCGCGATGTGCTGCTCCGTGAAGTACAGGGAGTCTTCCATGGTAGTGAAATTACATTATCGAGTCTGCGCCGGCGGGCTCGGAATCGGAAAATTCTCCGGGTACAGTGACACTCTCACGTAGTTGTCGGTGCGAAGGTATTGCTGTGCCGCACGCTGCAGGTCTTTCGCGGTTAGAGCCGATATGAGTCGCGCGCCGTCCGGAATTTCCTCAAGGTTCCAGCCGTTCTGGTCGAACGTCGATATCTGCGACAGCCAATAGCCGTTTTGCTTGAGCGCTGTTTCCCGAGCGCGGAGTGCTGCCTCCTTTACCTTGTTCAGATACTCTGGAGTGGTTCCAAAACGCTTCACGCTGTCGATCTGTGTCAGCGCTGCTTGCGTTAGCGCCTCGAGCCGTTCCGGCGCGGAGCCAAAACCGATCGAGAAACGGTACGCGGGCTGTGGATCACGCGTCGCTGATGGCGTGACGGTCACACCGTAGGTTCCGCCCAGGTTCTCACGCAGCGCCTCTCGCAGTTTGATGTTGAGAAGCTCGCCCAGTGCGCTCAAGTGGTAGCGGTTCTCACGGGTGTATTCGAAGGGTCCGGTGAAGACGAGCGCGGTTCGCGCCTTGGGCTCCGCTCCCTTTTTCACAACCCGCTGCACCACGCCCTTGGGAGGGCGAATACCGGTATCGCGCCAGGTCTCTTTTCTTCCCGTCGAGGGGAGACCACCGAGCCATTTGGCGACGAGTGGCTTCAGCGAATCGGGATTGAAATTGCCGACAAACACGAAGGTGAAACCGCCGGCGTTGGCGAATCTTTGCTTGTAGAAGTCGTACGAGCGGAATGGATCGATGTGATCGAGAACATCGGCCGATACCGGACGGTCGCGAACGGAATGCTGCGCCATCGTCACCTGAAGAGTGTCACTGAAGGCGGCTTCCGGACTCGCACTGCGGTTCGCAAGCACTCCTCTGAACCTTCCGATGAACGTGTTCACCAGCGAGGTATCGAGCCTCGGCTCCGTGAAGTAGAGATAAACGAGCTGTAGCATCGTCTCGACGTCGCGCTGGGATGCATTCCCGGAGATGCCTTCGCTCAGGTCGTCGATGCTCGGAAATACGGAGACCTGCTTGCCAGCAAGGTATTTCTGGAGATCGATCACCGAGAAATTTCCGACGCCGCTCGTCATCGGGATGAGATCCGCAGCGCTGGCCGCCACGAATCCTGAATCTGGAAGGAGCGACGCACCGCCCGGGCTGTAGGCGGTAAATGCGATTTGGTCGGCGTTAAAATCTGTGGGCTTGAGCAGCACCCGGACTCCATTCGAGAGCTTCCACTCCGTGACGCCGACGCTCGGAATGCGGCGTTCCGACACTACCGAGCCACCGACCGGGTCTTTGTCGACGAGCTGTTGTGAGGGAGCTGTCTCGGAATAGGCGGCGATGTCTGCGCCTTTCACGGCCTCAAAGGCGAGCAGGAGCTCACCGCGGCTAGGGCTGGTTAGCCCGGCCTTTTGCGGCGACGTCGTTGCCAAAACCCGATTCTTGTCGGTCATCCATTCGCCCGCGAGCCGGTTCACTTCCGAAAGCGTGATAGTCGGCAAGTACTTTTTCATTGCCGCGTAATCGTAGTCGATGCTCGTCGACGGCTGACCTTCGAGGAAAGACGACACATACGACTCAGCATAGACGTTCGAGTTCGTCTTCTCCCGCTCCGCGTAGGCCTGCTCCATTCCGCGCAAAAAGTCCTTCCTGGTTCTATCCAGCTCCGACTGCAGGAACCCGTGCCGTTTGACGCGCTCGCCCTCCGTGAGAAGCGCATTCAACCCGCGCTGAATCCCGTTGTCCGCGACGATCGCAGTCAGTGAGAACGACTCGGCGGAGCGAACGAGATCTCCCTCGGAGGCGAATGCGTTTATGAATGGCGGGTTCGGCTTCTGGGTGATCTCGGAGAACCGATCGTTGAACATGGCGCCAAAGAGCTCTTCGACGAGGTGCTGGCGATAGGTGGCGTCGGTCGTATTCGATCTCTTTGGCTGCTTGTACAAGAGCCTGATTACCGAGCGAGTAGCTTCCTTGTCGCTGTTGATCGAGACCAGCGTGCTGTCGTGTGGTGGCACCGGATAGAGTGGACGCACACGCGGATTTGTAGCAGGGGGAATGGCGCCGAGATACCGCTGGATCAGGCTTTCCACTCGCTTCTTGTCGAAATCGCCGACTGCGACGACCGCCATGAGATCGGGCCGGTACCAGGTATCGTAGAAGCGTCTGAGCGTTTCGGGTTTGTAGGTCTCCAGGATCTTTTCGTCGCCGATTGGAATGCGCGAGCCGTACCTCGATCCAGTGAAGAGCACCGGAAACCATTTATTCTGCATCCGGTTCTCGGCGCCCTGGCCCAGGCGCCATTCCTCGATCACGACCGGCCTCTCTTTCTCTATCTGCGCCGGCTCGAACGAGACATTGTGCGCCCACTCGGACAGAATCTGGAATCCCTTGTCGACGATCGCCGCGGTGTCGGTCGGGATCGTGATCATGTAAACCGTCTCGTCGAAGCTCGTGAACGCGTTGATATCCGGACCGTAACGCATCCCAATCGATTCGAGATAGCTCGAGATCTGATTCCCCGGAAAATGCTTCGTGCCGCGGAAAGCCATGTGCTCGACCATGTGCGCGAGACCGCGTTGATCTTCGTCCTCGAGAACGGAGCCTGCGTTCACCACCAGTCGGAGCTCGGCACGCTTTTCCGGTTTATGATTCTCGCGGATGTAGTAGCGCATGCCGTTGGAGAGAGTGCCGACGGTTACGGCTGGGTCGAACGGAAGGGGTTTGGGCGCCGACGCAGGTTCGGTCTGCTGGGCGAACGCCGTATCCGCGACGGCGAGGCCGACAATAGAGGCAACAGTGAAGCCGGCCAGGAAAATCCTACTCGTTGAGTTCATCGACTTGTGATAGCAGTGGCGGCCGCGAATCACGCGGCCTCAGTTTCGTCCAGCTCGGCAATCGCGGCTAGAAAACGCGCGCCGTAGCGCTCCAGCTTCATCGGTCCGACACCACGAACATCCTGAAATGCGTTGAGCGAACGGGGGCGGCGAATCGCGATCTCGGCAAGAGTACGATCCGAGAATACAATATACGCCGGGACTTGTTCCTCACGCGCGATCCGCGTTCGGACAGATTTCAGCGCGGCAAGCGCGCGTTGGTCCGCCGGCCCAAGAGTAACTTGCTCGTCGATTTGGGGACGCTCTTCTGCTACCGCGGGTTTTTTTGTGCGCCGAACTTTTGGTTGACTCTCGGTCTCTTCCGCGACGACAGTGATGCCGAGACAATTGTCACAACCATCGCAGCGGCGACGCGCTGCCGGATCGCCGAAGTATCGAAGCACGAAGCCGCGACGGCATTCCTTCGTATACGCGTATCTCTGAACCGCCGCCAGCTTCGAGAGCTCGGCCGCGCGCCGCCGGTCGATTAGTGCCCAATCGATTCTGTATTTGGCGAGCGGCGCGTTTTTATCGGCGAGATAGAGACCCGCACCCAGCCTTTCCCAAACGAGGAATTGACGATCCTGGAGCGAATCAAGCAGCGGGGCCGATCGCGCGAACCCAGCAAATCCAGGAGGAAGTCCATCGAGATCGATGACCGCGCCGGTGGTGAGAGCGGGTCCAACGGCGCGCCAGAGTGTACGGAGAAGACCGAGCTCGGCGTTTGCTTCGCCCGTGAGCTCGCGCTTGATCCGGTCAGGCGTCGCCAGGAGCCTTACGTGCACCCGCGCCTGCTCACCATTGCTCGACGCTACGGCTCCGCTTTTCTCGAGTACTCTGATCCCGCCCTCGATTTCCCGCGAATTCACTTTTGCTTTTACGACACGAACGAGATCCTGCGGCTCGGCATCAACGAAGCCCTGCTTGTCAGAGAGCTTGCGCAACGCCTCATAAGTCTGCTCGACGACGCCGCGCTCCGGATACGAGCCCTTGATGAAGAACTCGTGCGTAAACCGATCCGGGAAGGCATGCAGAAGAAATACATCGGAGTGTTGACCATCGCGACCAGCGCGGCCTGCTTCCTGGTAATACGCCTCGAGCGTGCCGGGCATCGCGTAGTGAATTACCAACCGCACGTTTGGCTTGTCGATTCCCATTCCGAAGGCGTTGGTTGCGACGATCGCCCGGATGCGCTCGGTCATGAACGCTTCCTGGACTTCGTGACGTCGCGCGTCGTCGAGGCCCGCGTGGTAGCCCGCGGACGAAATTCTGGCGCGCTCGAGAACCGTGGTGAGGTGGTCGACTGCTTTTCTGGTCGATGCATAAATGACTGCGAGTCCTTCGTGCTTCCGCAGTATCTCGACCAGCCGTCGTTCCTTCTCGGAATCATTTTTTACCGGGATTACATAATACGCGAGATTCGGACGATCGAATCCGGTTATGATCGTTTCAGGATCTCGGAGGGCAAGTTGTCTGATGATGTCCGCACGAACATCGGGAGTTGCCGTCGCGGTAAGCGCGATAGTGGTCGGCGAGCCGAGCTGCTCGTGAACGTCTTTAACGCGCAGGTAGCTCGGTCGAAAATCGTGGCCCCACTGGCTTATGCAGTGGGCTTCATCGATCGCGAGAAGTGACACGCCTGCTTTGCGCAATCTTTCCGCCGTGCGCCCATAGTCGAATCGCTCCGGGGCGACATAGAGAAGCTTGATCTCGCCCCGCTCGACGCGCGCCAGTCGATCAGAAACCTGGCCTGCGGACAGCGTGCTGTTGATGAACGCGGCGGGAAGCCACTTCGCGGTAAGGGCGTCGACCTGATCCTTCATGAGTGAGATGAGCGGCGACACCACGACAGTGAGGCCCGGCATCAACAGTGCGGGGACCTGAAAGCACAGCGATTTACCTCCGCCGGTCGGTAGAACAACGACGGTGTCTCGACCAGAAAGAATCGCGGAAACCGCGGCTTCCTGGCCCGGACGAAACTTCTCGTATCCAAATGCGCG
The DNA here is from genome assembly GCA_902812375.1 of bacterium. Taxonomy (GTDB): domain Bacteria; phylum Gemmatimonadota; class Gemmatimonadetes; order Gemmatimonadales; family Gemmatimonadaceae; genus UBA4720. The sequence goes on from CADDZN010000051.1 coordinate 5,666, forward strand.
CCTGAGGAGGTCGCGCGCGTTCTGTAGTGTCGGGCTCGCCATCAAATGAAAGTTAGCGAGGCAGCGCTCGTTGATGCGACGAGCTATCGCGCCCGTAATTAATGCGCCGCGCGGGGCGCGAGGAGCAGGATCAAATGCTTTCGATGAGCTTGGCGTAAAGAGCGGGATCGGCGTTTCCGCCACTGATCACGCAGCAGACGCGTTTGCCGACAAACCGATCCGGATCGGCCAACACGGCTCCCAGAGAAAGTGCTCCAGTCGGTTCTGCCTTCAAGTTCGCGAGGGCAAACAACAGCCGCACGCCTTCCTTGATCTGCTCTTCCGAAACTTCGATGACGCCCGCCAGACCCTGCCTCAGGATCTCCCAGTTTCGGTCGCCGAGTCGGAGCATCCGAGCTCCGTCAGCGATTGTCGAGGATTCGTCTTGCTGCGCGACGATGTGCCCCGCTCTGAAAGACTCGGCGGCATCATTGGCAAGGGCCGGCTCGGCGGCCAGAACTTGCGTCTTCTTTCCGCTGCGCTCCACGGCCTTGACGAGACCGGAGGTGAGCCCGCCACCTCCGATGGGGGCGATGATCGAATCGAGCTCCATTCCAAGTGCGAAGAGCTCGTTCGCGAGACCCGCATTGCCCTGGATCACCAGTGGGTCGTCGTAGGGGCTCGCGACATAGGCTTCCGGAAATTCTTTCGCGAGCTCAGCGAGCCGCTCCAGTCTTCCCTTCTTTTTTACATCGACCAGATCTACTTCCGCTCCGTACTCGCGCACCGCGTCGACCTTGATCCTGGGGGCGCCGCTCGGCATCACCACCGTGCACCGCTTGCCGAACAGCGAGCAAGCGTACGCGATCGCCTGGCCAAAGTTGCCGGACGAAGCCGTGATTATGTGAGCGTGTTTGACATGCGACGCAACGTTATAGGCAGCGCGAAACTTGAAGCTCCCGGTGTACTGCAGCGTCTCGCTCGCGAGGACAAGCGTTGCACCCAACCGCTCGGACAACCGCGGTGAATCGACGATAGTCGTCGGTCGAGGCGAGATCATGGGAGCCCGCGCGGGTTGCGTGGCTTGAAGAAGCGCAGAATGAGGGCGATGAAAAGGAATCCGATACCGGCCCACCTGAGCGCGCTGTCGTCCGTACGGATGCCCCAGGCCAGGAGAATCGCGGCCACCAGCATGAGGGCCAGTTTTGCAATAGTGAATGGGGTCATTTCTCCTTCTTGCGGCTGGTGAATCTTTTGACGCCTTCGCGAAATGCCGGAGTCGCGCGGGCATCGGCGTTGGCGATTATGCCGGCGGAAATTCCGTCCAGAAAACCGAGATTGTCGAGCTTGTAGAAAAGAGATTTCGTCGCGGCCATTGCGGAGGGAGGCTGCCTGGAAAGCTGCTCGAGAACGGCGTTGCTGACTGTGTCGAATTCGCGGGCAGGAAATACTCTGGATACGAGACCAATGGCACGCGCCTCTTCAGCGCTGAGTACTCGGCCGGTGCTTACGAGATCGAAGGCGTGCTTTTCTCCGACTGAGCGGCGCAGCATCGTCATTACCATCGCGGGTACAAATCCTACCGTGACTTCCGGGTACGCGAAGCGCGCATCCTCGTGCGCGAGCACGATATCGCACGCCGATGCGAGCCCGGCACCGCCCGCGAAGGCGCGGCCCCTGACGAGCGCCACCACGGGTTTCTCCATGCGCCGGATGGTGTGAAATACATGACCAAGCGCCTTCGCATCATCGATGTGCGCCTGTCGGGGCGCGTCGAGCATCTGCTCCAGCGCGGTAAGATCTGCGCCCGCACAGAAATCGGGGCCATCAGCGTCCAGTGCGACGACGTTGACTGGCGCCTCACTGAGAGCGAACAGCGCTTCCGCGAGCTCGTCGGCGGTCGCGCGATCGAGTGCATTCTTCTTCTCGGGCCGGGCGAGAGTAATTCGTCCAACAGCTCCCTCGAGCGCCATTCTGACGTTGTTCACGACGCCCCCGGAAGGTTCAGCCGTCTCGCTTCGGCGTCCGGCACGTCGATCACCAACCGCAGCAGCGCGGTCGAAAAGACTTTCCCCTGGGCGTCGGTTTTGAGCGAGAGCGTGCCGCCGCCATCGAGAGCGCGGTGAAGCAGGAAATTGAGTGCATTGAGGTTTGGCAGCTCGAAGCGCTCCACACTTCCCTCGATCATTCCGCGAAAATGCTCGGCGACGCGCTCGCGCGTCACGTATTTCTGGAGCGCCTCGTACCAGCGAGGGTCGAGCGCAATTACGCCTACATTGGCGGTGTCACCCTTGTCGCCGGAGCGGGCGTGGGCGATCTCGACCAGGGGAACTTTCATCAGATAATGTCCACCTTCGTCTTCACCACTGTCTTGTCGATCAGGGCGGGCCAGTACGCGACGATCTCCTCGACCTTCGGTCGACCGCCCGCAAATCCAGTAACCGTCGGCGGACCATTGAGTACGAGCGGCGCGATCTCGCGCGTGAATCGCTCGACAGCGACCTTGTCATTTCCTCTTACGCCAAATCTGAGCTGCACCTCTGGCGCGTCGTGATGATCTCCGGCCAACGGGCCGTGTGTCGCATTGGCGCCGACGAATTCCGTAAGGATTTTTTCGAACCGCAGGCCCATCCGATCGAGGCGCTCGCGAAGAATTCGGTCGGCAAGTTGCGCTTTGTCGAGCGCATCCGGCCAGGAGTAAACGAGAGTGCCGATTGCCTTGAACCCCGCCCGATAAGCGACTGATACCTTGAGCTTGTCCGTCGGCGGTCTGCCTTTTATCCCTGACACTAGCACGCGATCCTTTCCGTCGTCGCTAAGGTTGATAGTCGAAAAGTCCGCGATGACGTCAGGCGTGATGTAGGAGTGCGGATCCCCCATCTCGTACACGAGCTGCTCGGTCACGGTTGGAATGGACACCCGACCACCAGTGTTCGGATGCTTGGTGACGACGAAGCTTCCATCCGGCCGTCCCTCGACCAATGGATAGCCGACATTGGCGAGATCGGGGATCGACCTCCAGTCGTAGAGACAATTCCCACCAGAACATTGCGCACCGCACTCGATGATGTGGCCGGCAACGATTCCGGCGGCCAACTGATCCCAGGCTTCGGAGCTCCAACCGAACTCGTATCTCAACGGCGCCATCGTCAATGCGGTATCCGTCGATCGACCGGTGATCACAATGTTAGCGCCCCGACTCAGCGCTTCCACAATCGGCTCGGATCCAATGTACGCGTTCGCCGAAAGAACTCTACTTCTCACACTCGACAACGGCTCGCCCGTTTCCATGTTGGAGAGCGAGTGGCCATGCGCAATCAGGTCGTCGAGACGTGCGAGTAAATCGTCGCCTGTAACGACACCAATGCGAAGTTTGTCTTTCGCCCCGCGTTTCGCGGCAACAGAGCGCACCGCCTCAGCGCATGCACGGGGATTCACACCCCCAGCGTTCGCGACGACTTTGACGCCGCGCTCGAGAAGTGCCGGCAAGATGCTCTCGATTGCCCCGACAAAATCACGCGCGTAGCCGAGGGTGGGATCGCGCTCCTTCTGCTTCTGCAGAATGGACATCGTGACCTCGGCGAGATAATCGAGCATCAAATAATCGATCGGGCCGCCCTCGACCTGGCGGCGTGGTGCATCGAGGTCATCGCCCCAGAATCCCTGCCCCGCGGCGACGCGAACGAGCGACTTCAAGTCGCCTCTCCCAAGTGAGGCGGCAGAACGAAGGGGCCGAGGTGCGGTCCAGGGTTGTGCAGTGATGCGTGGAGCGCGAGGCTCAGCATCTCGCGCGTGTTCTCCGGGTAAACGATGGCGTCGACGAATCCGCGCGCCGCCGCGTAACGGGCGTCGAGTTGGCGCTCATACTCTGCGCGCATCTCCTCGACTGCGCTCTGCACTTCGGGCTCTGGTGATCCCTGATTTTTTTTCGCGGCTTCCAATGCCGGCCCGTGCACCGCCTGAATCGCGGATTCTCCCTCCATCACCGCCATGCGACCCGTTGGCCAGCTTAGAATGAAGTCGGGATCGAATCCCTGCCCCGCCATGGCGTAGTAGCCGGCGCCAGATGCATGGTTGACGGTCAGCACGATCTTGGGGACTCGCGCGGTCGCCATCGCCTCCACGAATCTCGCTCCTGCACGAATAATCCCTTCCTGCTCGGCTTCGGTGCCAACCATGAACCCCGATACATCCTGTACGAACAGGAGTGGAATCCCAAGCCTGTCACAGCGGTCGATGAAGTAGGCGACTTTCTCCGCGCTCTCGGCGTAGATGATTCCGCCAAAGCGCGGCTTCTCACCCTCTCGCGCTTTGATCAATCCGCGTTGATTGGCGATTACGCCCACTGTAATCCCATCGATCCGGGCATCGCCACAGATCATTTCCCTGGCAAGATCCGCCTGGAACTCCTCGAGCTCACCATCATCGAGAATTGCGCGGAGCAACTCGTGCATGTCATATGACATCCGGTGATCGGCGGGCAGAAGATCATAGAGTTTGTCCGCGCTGACTTCGGCTGGCTTGCCTCGCCCGAGCAGCGCCACGTCGCGGCTGGAGGTCGGAAGTCGCTCAATGAGATCGCGGATTTTTCCGATGCAGGCTTCGTCGTTGTCCACCGCGTAATGCGCAACACCACTGATCTCGGTGTGTGTGGACGCACCTCCAAGGGTCTCGGAGTCAACCACCTGTCCGGTAGCACCCTTCACGAGATTGGGTCCGCCGAGTCCCATGAAAGATGTTCCTTTCACCATGAGGATCACGTCGGAAAGAGCGGGAAGGTAAGCGCCGCCCGCGACGCACTGTCCCATCACCGCGGCGATCTGCGGGATGCGCAGGTAGCGCCGCATTATCGAGTTGTAGTAGAAGATGCGCGCGGCGCCGTACTGCCCAGGAAACACGCCCCCTTGGTACGGAAGATTCACACCGGCGGAGTCGACGAGATACACGATCGGAATGCGACAGCGCATTGCGATCTCCTGGGCGCGCAGAATCTTTTTGATGGTCTCGGGCCACCACGAGCCCGCTTTCACCGTTGGATCGTTCGCGACCACAACCGTCTCGCGTTGGTGGACACGAATAACCGCAGTCACAACACCCGCAGAGGGCGCCTGTCCTTCGTACTCGTCATAGGCGACGAGGAGACCAATCTCGAGCATGCTCGAGTCTTTGTCGCGCAACAGGTCGATGCGTTCGCGCGCCGAAAGCTTTCCCTGTTTGTGGAGCTTGTCGAGCTTCTTCGCGCCCCCGCCTTCCCGGAGCTTCTCCTCGAGCGCCCGTACCTGATCGCTCAGCTCACGCAAGCGCTTGCTCACTACGCTTCCTGTTTCTCGTGCGCCCGAAACCACTCCGTGATGTAAGCGATCAACTCGCTAGTGGGAGTGCCGGGCCCAAAAAGTCGGCCGACTCCCATCTTCTGAAGGGCTTCCATGTCCTCTTTCGGGATGATACCACCGCCGGTGATCAGGATGTCGTCTCTCCCTTGCGCGCGGACCAGCTCGGCGACGCGCGGAATGAGCGTCATATGCGCCCCGCTCAGAATGGAAAGACCAATTACGTCGACATCCTCCTGAATCGCGGCTGTCGCTATCATCTCCGGTGTCTGATGAAGACCGGTGTAGATCACTTCCATTCCCGCGTCACGGAGAGCTGCTGCGACGACTTTCGCACCGCGATCGTGCCCATCAAGCCCGGGCTTGGCGACGAGAACTCGAATTGGTCTCATAGAGAAGTCAAAGTTAGTGACTGCGATGCGCGAGCGGCAATCGCCTCACTCTTTGCGCGCAACGAGAAGCATCTCCGAAGAAGTGCGTCGGAGAGGTCTGTCATCGAATGCGTCGAACGCCTGCTCGACAACGAGCCCGGCATCGGCGCAAAGCTCGGACAGGCGCGTTGCGGTATAGAGCCTGAGTCGGTGCTCGCGAAAACCCTTTCTCGAGCCGCGTCGCCACGTAGAGTGAACAGTCAGCACTCCGGAGAGCGGGTCGAACTCGCGCTCCTGCGCAAAGAGCGTCCCGTCGGCCGCAGTCCACCAGTCTTTGGCGAGGAAGCGAGCCATTACACCATCGCGACTGCCGCCATGCCAGATGAGGGTCCCACCTGGTTTGAGAACTCGCGCGAACTCCCGGACGACCCGCGTGTCATCTCGCGGATGGGCGAAAAATCCGAATGATGTGAAGAGGTTGAGAACCGCATCGAAGCGTCCGCTCCAGCGAGCCGGCATTTTTCGCATGTCGCCCCGAGTATAGCGGAGGGTTCGACCAGTGCCACGCTTGCGCGCCACCGCGAGCAGGTCCGCTGAATAATCGAGTCCATCGACGTCGAAACCCGCTTCCGCCAGAAGGTGTGCATGCCGTCCCTGACCGGATGGTACATCGAGAACGCGAGCGCCAGCGGGAAGTCCGAGCAACTCGATGAGGCGCGCCGTTTCCTGCCGATCTCGCTCGAGGGTGAAAAGGGGACCGTACTCGAGCAGATAGTGGGCGTCGAAGGCCGACTCCCACCATTCTTTCGCTTTCCTCAGAAGAACACTGGCTCGCGATACGCGCCGAACACGCTCTCCATCGCCGCGCGAATCTCGTACAGTGTGCAATAGGCGCGCGCGCAGTCGAGAATGTAAGGCATCAGGTTTTCAGTCGTCTTCGCGGCTTCACGCAGCGCGCCAAGACGTTTGTCCACGAGTGCGTTGTCTCGTTCAGCGCGCATCTTTGCCATGCGCTCCTTCTGTTCGCGCTCCGTCTCTTCGCCGATCTTGAGAAGCTCGATTCTGAGCTCGGGCTCGTCGGTGACAAAATCGTTGACACCAACGATCACTCGACGATGCTGCTCGATCTCCCACTGTTGACGCGCCGCCGACTCGTTGATGCGGCGCTGCAGCCAGCCGGTTTCCAATCCGCGTACGACGCCCCCGACCTCTTCGATCTGCTCGAACAGCATCTCTGCTTCGCGCTCGAGCTCGGTCGTGAGCGTTTCGACGTAATACGAACCGCCCAGCGGATCGATCACATTGGGAACGCCGGTCTCATAGGCCAGCACCTGTTGCGTGCGGAGAGCGACCTGCACCGACTCCTCGGTGGGCAAGGCGAGCGTTTCGTCCATCGAATTCGTGTGCAGCGATTGCGTGCCGCCGAGGACCGCTGCCATGGCCTGATATGCAACGCGAATGATGTTGTTCATCGGCTGCTGGGCGGTGAGTGTCACGCCGGCGGTCTGCGAGTGGAAACGCATCACGAGGGAGCGAGGATCCTTCGCGCCGTACCGCTCCTTCATGTGGCGCGCC
>CADDZN010000052.1 GCA_902812375.1 bacterium
CTGCCAGAAATTGTCGTGTGCACCGAGGCCATAAATTCTGGAATCAGAGAGACCGGCGATCTCGCGCCATAGCGCGCGAGCTTCATCGTCGTCCTCGAACACGGTTACGCGAATGTGTTCGCTGGGCAGCTTGAGCTCCTTGGTGACGAACTCCCAGGCAAAGCGGATCGCGTCGCGCTTGAAGTAGTCGCCGAAGGAGAAGTTGCCAAGCATCTCGAAGAACGTGTGATGCCGGGCGGTGTGGCCGACCTGCTCGAGATCGTTGTGCTTGCCGCCTGCTCTTACGCACTTCTGAACTGTGGTCGCTCTACGGGCGCCTGGAGGCGGCTCCTGTCCGAGAAATACTCTCTTGAACTGGACCATTCCCGCATTGGTGAACATGAGCGTGGGATCGTCGGCGGGCACGACCGGTGAGCTCGCGATCAGCTTGTGGTTCTGTCTCTCGAAATACTCGGTGAATTTTTTGCGGACTTCGGCGGCGTTCATCCTCCAAATATACGCGAAGCTTTGGGCTGCATCTGTGCGCTGCGGCTGGATCTCTCCGCATTGAGAGGTGAGGGATGTCCTCTTCGGCGCTACGCTCGCTGCCCTGCCCGCACGCTTGCGCTTAGCGGGCACCCGGAGCCCCTAAGTGCGTTCGCTCACTCCGTTCGCTCACGGGTCTCCTCCACGCGCTCGCTTTGGAAAGCGCCTGCGAGGACACCCCTCACCTCTCTTTGTAGAGGATCGCAACTGCAGCGGCGCGGAGCGCGCCGCACTGGCGCGCGTCGAGGGGTTGAGGCGGTCGTCCCCCTTTGCACGGGGATGCCGCGCTTCGCGCGGCGCGCTCCCGCGCGCGATTGTTGGCACGCGGCGCGAAGATGGAGTGTGAGCCTCCGAGATCTCTGTGGGGAGTCGGAGGGGGTGCGGCCGCAGGCGACGTCCAAGGGAGCGCGAGGAGGAGACGCGCGAACGAGCGGAGCGAGTGAGCGTTGTTAGCGGCTCCGACCAAGCGACCGTCGTCGCCGAAGGACCGCGCCCCCTCCGACGCACCGGCCAAGATGTCAACGGCTGGCAGCGCTCAATCGAGCGACCACGGACTTGATATCCTCGAGCTCATACCCGCGCCGAGCGAGAAACGCGAACAGCCGTCGGCGAAGGACGAGCGGCTCCAGATCTCCTAATTGCGCGAGCTTTTTTCTTGCCACCCGCTCGATCATCACTGCAGAATCGATCTCTTCATCTTCGATGACGGTTGCGATCGCATTCGTCGCCATCTCGCCCTTGATGCCTTTGCGATAGAGCTCTTGCTGCAGCCGCCGCTTCGAGGCGCCTGTGCTCAGAATTTTCGAGCGCGCGTATTGTTCGGCATATCTCGCGTCGTTTAGCAGCCCGTTATCGGTGAGACGCTCGATCGCGCCCGCGATTTCGTCGGGCGTGTATTCCTTCTGCACCAACTTCCTTCGTAGCGACTGCGTCGAATATGGGCGTGCGGCCAAAAGATTCAGCGCATAGTTGTATGCGGTTGGTCGTGGCATTGTGGATCCCTGAAAAGACAACAGCCTGCCCAAAGATAGGCAGGCTGTCCGTACAACTGTTGCGGAGCTGCAATCAGTCAGCGAGCTCTACTTCGGTCTCGCCAAGTGCCGGCGGCTTGATGCCGAGTACGGTTTTCACCTTCTCTTCGACTTCGGAGAGAAGCGCCGGGTTGTCCTTGAGATACATCTTCGCATTCTCGCGTCCCTGACCGATTCTCTGCGCGCCGTAGCTGTACCAGGCGCCCGACTTGTCGATGATCCCCGACTCGGCGGCGATATCGAGCACCAGCGACGCGTGGCTGATTCCCTCCGCGTACATGATGTCGAACTCGGCCTGCTTGAACGGCGGAGCGACCTTGTTCTTCACGACTTTGACGCGCACGTGCGAGCCGATGACGTCTTCCTTCTCCTTCACCGGAGCAATGCGGCGGATGTCGAGGCGCACCGACGCGTAGAATTTGAGAGCCTTGCCGCCGGTGGTCGTCTCCGGGTTGCCGAACATGACGCCGATTTTTTCGCGGAGCTGGTTGATGAAGATGACCGAGGTCTTCGAGCGGGCAATCGCCCCGGTGAGCTTGCGAAGAGCCTGGCTCATGAGGCGCGCCTGGAGACCCATGTGCGAATCTCCCATGTCGCCCTCGATTTCCGCCTTCGGAACGAGCGCGGCGACCGAGTCGATCACTACGACGTCAACCGCTCCGGAGCGAACGAGAATTTCGCAGATCTCCATCGCCTGCTCGCCAGTGTCGGGCTGCGAGACGAGGAGGTTCTCCACGTCGACGCCCAGCTTGGCGGCGTAGTCGGTGTCGAGAGCATGCTCGGCGTCGATATAAGCGGCGACTCCACCCGCCCGCTGCGCATTGGCAACGACGTGGAGACAGAGCGTCGTCTTTCCACTCGACTCGGGCCCGTAGATCTCAGTCACGCGACCGCGTGGAATTCCGCCGACACCGATCGCCGCGTCGAGATTGATCGCGCCCGTCGAGATCGCATCGACGCGGACCCGAGGGTCGCTCGACCCCATCTTCATGATGGCGCCCTTGCCGCAGTTCTTCTCTATCTGGGCAATCGCCAGGTTCAACGCCTTTTTCTTGTCGTCCTGAACCGTTGATACAGCCATCTCTTTCACCCTGTCGTTAGACGTTTATGGACCTGGCTGGCAGGTAAATTTGCCGTTTTCGGCACCCGAACAAAATACGAAACTCGCACCTGGAAAGCAAGAAATCCGCGAAAGAAAATCGCGCGGGAATCATCATCTATTGGCGAGGAGAAAAGCGTTCTCGATGTGCTGGACGCGGACCTTTTCCGCGTCAAGAATGACCCCAATCACGTCGAACCGGAAGGTATCGCCCGGTTGCTGAAAGCGAGAGATCCAGACCTTGGCGGAGCGGCTGAGCTCCCGCTGCTTTCTCCAGTTCACGGCGCTCACGGGGCCGCCGAAATCGATCGAGGCGCGCGTTTTCACTTCGACGAAAGCCACCATTCGCCCTGCACGGTCGGCGCGAGTCGCGACGAGATCGATATCACGATGCCCGTTCCGAAAGCGGCGCTCCGCGATTTGCCAACCGTGAACCGCGAGCCACCTCTCCGCAACGCGCTCACCGCGGCGCCCCATGGTCTGACGCTCGATTGTCATGGTGCAAGTGTAGGAAGTCGAGGCTCAGTGGAGAGCATCATCGCTACTCGACCGACGCCGATTCTTTTCACTCGCGCAGAATCGCCTTTACCCAACCACGCGCTCGACCCGTCCCGCATTAGGCAGCCGACAGCTTGCGCCTTCCAGCGCGCCGCACGAAACCTCAGTCGGCAACCCCACTAGTCAAGCAGGCGCAGATTGCGAAGGAATCTCCCGGGTCAAAGTGCTCCATTGCCCCGAATCGTTTCGCGCAGACTCTCCATTCCACACCGGCAGTGGGAACGAAAACACACTCCCCTTCCCAACTTCGCTTTCGACCGTGACGGTCCCACCGTGCGCCTCGACGATTCCGCGCGCAATTGCAAGCCCGAGTCCGACACCGCCGCTGTCGCCACGCTTGGCCTGCCAGAATTTTCCGAACAAACGAGGGATCTGCGCCGCTGGAATACCCGGGCCGTTGTCCCTCACTGAGCACTTCACGTTGCCGTCCCCGCGCTCGGCGGAGAGAGTGATCGAGCCTCCCGCTGGGGTAAACTTGATGGCGTTCCCCACGAGATTCGAGAAGACCTGTAACACCCGGGATGGATCGGCGCGCACTGAAGGCAGATCGTCCGCGGCAATCACGGAGATGGTGATGGATTTTTCGCGCGCGATCGGCTGAAGCATCTCCGCGGACTCGTGGAGGAGCTCGCTGATGGAAACCTTACGCGGCGCTACCGACAGCCGTCCCGCCTCGATAGTCGTGACGCTCAACAAATCCTGAATCAACCGGTTCGCACGCTCGCCCGCCCGGCGTATGATTCGAAGCTGACTCGTGCGCGTCGCATCAGCGCTCTCCTCGAGCAGGAGTGAAGTCGCCATCGAGATCGTGTTGAGCGGATTGCGCAAATCATGCGCGACGATGCGCAAAATCTCTTCGCGCGCATCGATGACGCGCTGCGCTTCTCCGTACATCTGATCGAGTGTGACGCGCCCGACTTCATTCATCACGACGCGACGAATCATGTCGGTCACCGACAACGCCAGCGCTCCCGAGAGGAGAACAGCGACAACGGCTCCTCCCGTTGCCAACGGCGAGAGCCATCCCACCGCCATAGTCAATAACAACGCAAGCATGGCAAGCCCGGTCGTCAACTCGACGGCGGAACGCGTCAACCTGAATGCGCCGGTAAACGCCAGGACGACACAGAGCACCGCAAAGGTCGTCGCGAGGCCCGGAAAGGGCGCAAAGGGATCGCCGCCCATTCGAGTCAATCCAAAGGCGGCGACGAGCAACGCCCCGTCGGTAATCGGAAAGGCGCGGCGTAGCCACGGCTTATACCAATCCTTTCGCAACAGCAGGAGCGCTACTCCGGAGAACGTGGTCCATGCGAGGGCTGCGCCGAGGCTGCCGATGGTTGGCGGAGGAATGGTGGAAACCTTGCTGAGGAAAAGCCGACCGAGGAGAAAGATGGAAAAAGCGCCGGTCGCAGACACGCGGAGGTACGCGAGCTTGAGCTCGGAACGGCGCGCTTCCTCTCGCAGGCTCTTCTCGACGGTGACGTTCAACTGCTCCGCCGATTGCTTGGCGTGCAGCGCGAGCTTCACCGACTCCGCGATTTCAGCCGCGAGTGCGCCGCGCGAATCCAGCATGTTGTCGCTTATGGATCTTCGCATTTCAGAATGAACTCTCCTTACTGGGGACTCATGGCGCAGTAATCGTTATGGGCGCGTAGCTGATGAACGGCCCAGGATAGGTCGTCGTGACACCGCCGATAATCAAATACATGAAGAATCCGATGTTTGAGCCCGGAGACAGCGCAAAATCTTGCCCGGTTTCACCGCTGTTCAGAGGATGCGAGATCTCGAAGACGCTGGCACTGCCGTCGTTGTGAAACGCGCCTGCACCGTCTGGCCGCGGGTCATCAGTGACGGACTCGCCTCCCCCGCTTCGGTATGCGTCATAAAAAACTGTCGTCGGAGACTGCTGGAAACCGAAATAGTCGTCGCCAGGCGCCGGACCTAATCCGTCGTTGTTCGTGTCGAACTCGAATCCGAAACGATTGTCGCCAGCGTCTACGCCCGCCCGCGCGTACCTGACCGCAAAGTAAATATTGCGAGCATCATTTTGTATGAAGAGCATCACGGGGGTTACACCACCGCCCGGCACGCTGGCCAAAAAGTCGTAAGTCAACGCGCGGTCCCATTCACCAGGACTCATTACACCGTCCACTACGACGGTCGATGGGGGACTGACCGTGACTGTGAATGTTACTGGTCCATTCAGCGCTGGACCGCTCGCGGTAAGAGTGTATACCCCGGCCGTTGACGGGACGGCCCAGTTCACCGATGCGCACCCGGCTGTGCACGCTGCGTTCCTGGCGTTGGCGCTCGTGCCGGCAATGAGGCGAGTCGCTATTCCCCCGTCCTGACCCGCCGGACTCAACGCTGAGGCTGCCGGCCCTGAAGTAACGGTGAATGTGACCGGCAATCCATCCAAGCCGATCGTGTTTTGATGCGCGCCGTCGTGATGATTGCTGCCGAGAATGCGCACCATCGGTTGGACCGTACCGGAGCCGCTGAGGCTGAGTTGTGTCGCTCCCACCGGCTCGATCGTGGCTGCCAATGCCGGGCCTACGTTGCTGAACGCGTTGGTGAGTCCGCCGAGTCCCAGATCGACCGCGTATGCAGTCTTCACTCCGAAAAATTGGCCGAGAGCAGTTTTGGCATTACGCCATGCAGCATAAGCAAATCGGGTAAGACTATTCCCACCGCTGAGCGTTATCACTTCGGTGCTCGTCGAGCAGTTGCGTGCCGCCGGTGAAAGGATGCCGACATCACTTGCATCCGGCAGCGCATGTGGCGGCTCAGTCGGACCGGAGGAGTACATCTCAGCAAATTTTTCTCGTGCATCACTGCTGCCGGAAAGCGCGTAGCAAACCGCTACCGTCACCGATTTCGCGAATTCGGCGGTAGTTCCAGGAATCGGTTGCAGCGCCGGAGTCGTCGCGAAGTTGAAGCAGCCGGGGAATTGCAGGAGGGGTAAGCCCGCGTGACACGGCTTCGACTCGACACCAGTAGTGAGGTCGGTCGAGCCAAGGTCAACCTGACTGATAGTGACAACTACGCTCTGAGGACCATCGGCGGGAAGCCAGCCATTCGGGAAACTCGCGCCCGCGATGGAGCCTGCTCCTCCCTCAACCGTCACTACCTGAACGCCACTTGGATCGTTGTTACTGACCGTGACCGAGTTGCAGAGGCTTGATGTACCACAGAGCGCCGAGCCGCCGCCATTCTCAAGGCGGAAAGGGATCGGCAACACGGAGCCGTTTACCATCTGAATGACTTCGCCCGTCAACGTACTCTTCCACTGCGTGAGATTCTGCATCGGATCGACGTCTGCATAGCCGAGCAAGGCCGACGCGCCAGCGATGGAGAGTTTGATGCGATAGTACTTGCTCGGATCGAGACGATTCGTTGCGTGGGTGTTCCAAAGGACGTAGTAGAACCCGTCGGCTGGAAGATTGAACACCGTCCACCATCCGACTTGGGTGCGCGGGTTCGCAACTAGCTGGACACTTCCGGGCGCGAAGCTCGCAATCGGAAGTCCCGACGTGCAACTCGTAGCATCTGTGGGAAGACCTTGGGCGCTCAAATGATCAGTGCCGAGCTCGCACACCTGTACCTGCAGGCTCGGTCGCAGTCGGCTGTTGAATTTCCCCGCATCGAAGCTGGGATCGCTCGCCGGTGATGGGAGCAGCGGCGGCAGAAAGAAAAAGTCCTTGTTCGCGCCGCCATGGGCGCCGTCGCTGATCACGTTCGAGTTCTTACCGCGGGCGCTTGGCGCCGTCGGTTCGCGCGAACTATCGCAAGCAATCACGAAGGCAGCAGCAGCAAGGAGAGCGGGCAGTCCGACCTTCATGATTCCTCCCGGATTAACCGGTTGCGATTAGGGTCTTGAAACGCGGATCGTCTTGAAGCGGCCGCCACCACCAGGCGGTCGCTTTGGAGAACCCCGCGCGATGCTCGGGATGATCGGTCAGATACTTCTCTATCAAGTCGACTGCTTCCCTCTTGTCGCCGAGTTGTCCACGCACGAAGGCCTCGTAACCGATCAACTCGCCGCGCGGGTCGATGGTACGATCGGCGCGAGCGCGCACCAGAACCCTGCGCGCGCTATCGGGGAGGCCGGCACGGCCAAGAACGTCGGCGACAACTATTTGAGCTTCGTGTTTCGTGTACTCCTGCTGCTGAGGCGGCGCTGCTTTGGCGTACTCATCCGCTCTTTGCCACGCAGCGGCGGGATCGGGTTTGATTGCCTTCGCCGTCATGATCCACAACTGGCATCGTGCGGCCAACAGATGCTGGGGGAAGCGCGATTTGAGGTCGTCGCACCATTTCTGTGCGTTCACGAATGATTCGAGATCGTACGAGGTGACGTACAGACGCCAAAGGATGTCCGGCGCGGCAGCCAGGTAGGCGTCGGCTTCGTAGGCACGCTGTGCAAGGTTGTGCGACTCGACTGCATCATGCTTGAGGTACTGAAGCGCACTCAGAACGTACAGCGCATACGCTTGGGTCGGGTTAGCGGCAATCGCTGCGCGCAAATCCTGCTCGGCAAGGCGAACCACCTCGTCTACCTTCCGTTGGTCTTCCACGAACCCCAACGCAACGGGTCGCACGCGCAGTGTGCCGCGCAACTCGAGCGCGTCGGGGTCCTTTGGGTCAAGTGCAACAGCGCGGTTCGCATGTGCGAACCCGACATCGATCCACTTCGCTTTTTCGGCAGGATCACGCGTGAGCTTTTCCTGCCGCGCGGCAACCTGACCGCGCGCGATGATCGGCTCGACCCAACGAGTATCGAGTGCTTCAGCCTGCGCTAGCAGACTGTTCGCGGTCAATAAAACCTGAGAAGCGCGCGCGGTGTTTCCGCTTTGATCGAGCGCGTCCGCATCCTTCCGCAACTTCCCTGCACGCTGAACGAGCGACCACGCCATCGGGTTTTCAGTGCCGGATCGCGCCTGACGCACCCGGATCTCTTCGCCGAGCCAGGAGCGCAGCATGCGCGTGAGCTCGTCGGCGATTTTCGATTTCAGCGTCAGGGGATCGCCAAGTGCTTCGACGACAGACGCTTCCTTGAAGTCCGCGCCGCTGTTGCCGTCAACCAGTCGCAGCGTTACGCGCGCGCGGTTGCCCTCTGACTCCACGCCGCCTTCCACGAGCGTCCCTGCTTCCAGCGCGCGAGCGATGCTGTCTCGCGGGATGTCCTTGCCGACGAATTGCTTGACGCCGCTCGTCGACACGACATCGAGTGTCGGTACCTGACTCAGGTCGTTAATCAGCGACTCGGTCAACCCATCGGCGAGATAGGCAAGCGATTTGTCAGGGCTCCGGTCTGCGAAATAGAGGACGGCTATGCGTTGCGGCCGGAAACCGGCAGCGCCGGGGGTACTCGCGAAAGCGCGATTCCGACCACCGAACAGCATTGACCTACCAGCCCAGGCGCCCGCGCTTACAACGACGAGTGCGACTGCCGCCAGCGCCACGATCTTGCGCCAATCCCGCTGCTGTCGCTTTCTCTGCAGCGTGCGACGGCCGGTCCGCCGAATCGTGTGTACGCCGCTCTGCTCGCAGGCCTTGAGCGCGCTCGCGAAATCCGCTGCCGTCGCGAATCTGTCGGCAGGAACTTTTTCGAGCGCGCGCAGCACCGCCTCTTCCACTTCTTCGGGAATGCTGCTGCGAACGATACTGAGCGACGGCACTTCGTCGAGAGAATGGCGGGCGATCAGCGCCTGCGTCGTTCGGCCAGTGAACGGCGGCTGCCCTGCTAGCATCTCGTAGAGAACGCAGCCGAGGCTGTAGATGTCACTCCGCGCATCCAATCCGGGATCGGCCATCCCTTGCTCCGGACTCATGTAAGTCGGAGTGCCCAGCGAGACGCCTGTGCTCGTGAGCTTCTCCTTCCCAAGAGCGCTGGCCGCGCGGGCGATGCCGTAGTCCGCGACCAGCGCCTGACCGTCCTCGAGAAGGATGTTCTCCGGCTTTATGTCGCGGTGGATGATGCCGTGGCGGTGAGAGTGATCGAGCGCGCTCGCGACTTCGCAGGTAATTCGAAGCGCGTCGTCGAGGGGGAGTTGACGCTCGCGATTGAGTCGCGCGCGGAGGGACTCCCCCTCGACATAGGGCATGACGTAGTAGAGCTCCCCGTCGGCCTGCCCCGAATCGTAGATCGGCAGGATGTGCGGATGGGTCAGGTGCGTTACGAGCTCGATCTCTCTGCGAAAACGCTCAGCGCCGAGGGCAAAGCCGACATCGTCGCGCAGCACCTTGACCGCCACTTCTCGATCGTGCTTGAGGTCGCGGGCGAGATACACGGTGGCCATAGCCCCGTGACCGAGCTCACGCTCGATCTCGTACCGCGAGGCTATAGCTGTGCGTAGGCGCTCGAGAGAAGTGGTCATGCCCTCGTCGTTGCTAGCCGCCCGCTATTAAGCGGAGGCCGTTAACCAGCGGCCTACTATATGGGTGTTTGCCCTAACCCGCCAGACAGAGAATGCTACTGACGCGGCCCTTCGGTAGCACTGCTGAGGGGCACACAGCACCGATGAGGCGGTACTCCAAGCGGCTGAGTCTGCTTGGTAAAACAAAAAACTCTTGACGGAAAATCGGAACGATACACTGTTGTTTCCGGAAGATTCGGAAAGTCGTGCGCCGGCCCGCTTAGTTGCACGGACTTCGACAACTCAGAACGCCTAAGAGGATCCGTCCAATGCGCCGCTTGCGAGTCACGCTCTCTCTGGAAGTTGTGCTTCTTATGGTTGCTGTGGGATGCTCTGACAAGAGCACCGGAGTCGCCGCAGTACCAGGCGCAGCGAGACGCGAGACAGTAGAGGCTCCCGCGAGCCTCGATGGTGGAATCATCGCGATCCTTTCTCTGCTCCCGAAAGGCCTGGAAGTGGCGGCCACCACGCGGTGGAGCGACGTTAAAGCGAAGTACGCCGCGGGGCTTTCCGATCCGTCGCAGATGGCGGTGGCGAAGCAGATGCTGTTCGATTTGTCGAGCTGGGTTAGTCAGAAAGCGCCAGGCATGGACACACCGCCCGACAATGAGACGCGAAGTGCGGCGGCCGCGCGTGCTGTGCTGTACATGTCGATGTACATCTATCGCGGTCCGGACACGAGACCGCCCGCTTTCACTCCGTCCGCAGATGCCGCATTCGGAGTCGTCACTCCGACCGCTCCCGCGACAATCGTGACCCCGACGACGCACGCAGGGGTTCAGCTCGAGGCAGGGAGTGTTGCTGAGAACACGATCATCGTAATCACCCAAAACCCGACACTGTACCGCAATAACTGCGAGGGACCGCTCACGACGAAGTTCTGTCAGTATCCGCAGTTCTACAGCTTCGAGGAATTTCCGCACAAGGCTCTGCTCAAGCCCGCGAAGTTCAACGTGTGCCACGTCAATTCGGGCAAGGACCGGCCGCTGCTCGCCGACCACGACCGCTTTCGCCTCGCCCACGCCAAGCCCGATAACCCGGCTGACTACACTCCGGGAAGCACGGTGCTGGACCAGAATGGCGAAAGCATCGAGATCCTGCCGCTCATCTCGCAGACCTTCTCTACGTGCGTGGCCAATGACTACCCGCTTCCGACGATAGCAGCAGGGCCGATGGGGGTTTTGTCGCGGTTGGCGCGCAGAGTGAAAAACATTCTCGAGCCGAAGACGGCGTACGCCATAGATCTTGGGCTTGGCGGACTGTCCGTCTCGATGAGTCCGTTCAACGATGTCGATTCACTCAGTCGCCCCGATCTCAACGTGACATCCTTCACGACCAATCCGGCTTTGGCGCTTCCGGGTGGTCACGTAACGATTGCCTACTCTGTAGACAATGTCGGGACGGCACCAAACACCGCGACCCAGGCGGCAATCTCCGTCGATGGTGCGTCGACGGACTCGGTGCCCCGAGAGATCGGGTCTGTTTCGCTCGGCGCTGTGGCGCCGCGTACAACCCGCAGCGGTCAACTGGATATCATTATCCCGCAGGATCTCCCAGTCGGTGGGTACGGCATCGCGCTGATCGTGCCAACGAATCCGACGTTTCCCGACGTCGATGTTGCCAACAACCGCCGCGAAGCGCCGATAGAGATATCAGAGGTGTGGCACGTCCAGGAGAGCGGCGGTTGGCACGCCGTGTGGACCAGAATTCCATCGGGCGGTGTCAACGGCGCCTGGGAGAGCGACGATCTCCAGTTCCACGAATATTTCCAGATGACGTACTCGCGACAGGGAAATATTGTCGACATGGTGCGCACGCAGGGCAACGCGTGTCACTACACAGGAACGATCGCGGGAGATGGGCTGAGCGCGTCGGGAACGGAGCAATGCCCGGGGAATCCGAACGTGTACACGTGGACTGCGACTATCGGGGTGCGGTAGTCGTACTCTCGGGTGTAACTGCAAAATATGACTACCGGCCGGGGGCTCACGGCGTGCCGGCCCAGGGCTACGCGCGGGCTGTCCCTCGGTGCTCACAACCGGGAGGGGAAAAGGGAAATTTCTTTCTGTATGCGCGGCAAGATTCCACCGCGATACTGGAGTGCGTGGGCTTACTGTGTTGTGCCCCCTTTGCCAGTGCGCGCGCAGAAACAGCCAGCTCATGGCCACCGGCCGGCACGCCGTGAGCCCCCCGGCCGGTAGTTTTTACTTTTGCAGTTAAAAACCTGGCCAGTAATCATATTTGTAGTAGTCCGAGCGCCGCTCTACAGCCTCGGCCCCGCGATCCGCTCGAGATCGTCCAGCCCCGCCAGCACATCGCGCGGCTTCGACCCATCCGGTGGCCCGAGTATGCCGGCAGCATGCAGTTGGTCAATGATGCGCGCCGCGCGCCCGTAGCCCACCTTCAATCGGCGCTGGAGCAAAGACGTCGACCCCTGTTGGTGCTGGATCACAACCTCCGCCGCTTCGCGGAACAACTTGTCGCGATCCGCGTCGTCCAGCGATTCGCCGTCAGAGCCTGACGCCTCTTCCGCTTCCTTCCGCCGAATCGACTCGATGATGTCCGGCTCGGCGGACGAAGCTTCCTCGAGGAAAAGTCCCTGAGCTTCGTATGCGGCCTTTCGTTGCTCGCGTCGCAGCTCGTACCATCCCATCAATCTCTCGGTATCCTCACTCGAGATGTAGGCGCCCTGCAGACGCGACGGCTCCGATTTGCCCGGCGGAATGAACAGCATGTCGCCGTTGCCGAGCAGCGCCTCCGCGCCCATTCCATCGAGAATCGTCCGGCTGTCGATCTGCGATGCAACCCGAAACGCGATGCGACTCGGAAAGTTCGCCTTGATCAAGCCGGTGATGACGTTCACACTCGGACGTTGCGTCGCGAGAATGAGATGGATTCCGATCGCGCGGGCTTTCTGTGCCAGCATCGCGAGCGGGGTCTCGACCTCGGCCTGCACAGTCATCATCCAGATCGGCGAGCTCGTCGATTACGACGACGATGTACGGGACGATTCCTCCCTTGTACTCGAGATCCTCGAACGCGACGTCGTTCCGTTTCGCGTTTTTGAGCTTCACGCCATCCTGGACCTTGCGGTTGAAGTCCTGGATGTTGCGCGCGCCATTTGCCGCAAGAAGCTCGTAACGGTCCTGCATCTCGAGCACCGCCCACTTGAGCACGGCCGCCGCATCGCGATTGTCGGTAACCACTTTGTGTCTGAGATGCGGAAGCACGTTGTACACCGAGAGCTCGACCATCTTCGGATCGACCATCAG
>CADDZN010000053.1 GCA_902812375.1 bacterium
GGGGGCGGGTGCGGTACTGGTCTTGGGCATCATGTTCTCCAGGTGATACCGAAATTTAGCCCAATGGCGGCAGCAAGGAGGAGTTGTTACCCCATACTTGCGCGCGTGCCGCGGGTGCCGTCAAATAGAACGAACAATACGCGGAGAGCGATCGTGGCGAGTAGCCGAGCGGCAGGAGTGTTCATGGATGCGGACGAGATGATGCCGATGCCTCCGCGCAGGCATTTCATCCGCAAGCTGCTCCGGAATTTTTCGATCGCGACGACTGTCATCGGCGGTGGATTATTCATCGGAATGGCGGGCTACCACGGCTTCGGCCGCCTGGATTGGAGAGAATCGTTTTACTACGCGGCGATGATTCTCTCGGGAGAAGGTCCGCCGCCTGATCCCACCGCGCTCAATGGCGCCGAGATGGGTCGGCTGCATCTCTTCGCCGGTTTCTATGCGCTTTTCAGCGGCGTGACCTTCATTACAATGGTGGGAGTGCTGCTGGCGCCAGCGCTGCACCGTTTCCTGCATCGGTTCCATCTGGAGATCGCCACCCACGATAGCGGGAGCGACTAGAGCCGAAGAGACTGTTGCCGCGGAAGGTAAAAAGGACTCCAAGTCAAGGGGGAAGCACTAACTAATCCCTGACTGCCTCCCTGGCGACCGTGGGAGTCGCCGTTGCTGGCGCCGGCACCGGTTCTTGTCCGAGATACTCGCGCGCGCGGTTCAGAGCGTCGTCGATGTTACCGAAGAGGTTCGCTTCGCCAAAGTCTTCCAGCATGTCGTGTCTCACGATCGCGAACATCGGTTGCGCGTGGACATCTGATAAGAGCAATAGGGTGCCTTCGCTACGGTAGCGCCGCGAAAGCTCGTGCAGAACGTGCAAGCCTGTAGAGTCGATCGCGGGCACATCGCGCATGCGGATGATAAGTACTTTCGGCTTGCGCGCGACCTGGTTGAGAGTGTCCTTGAACTGCTCCGCCGCGCCAAAGAAGAAGGGCCCGCTGATCTCGAATACCTCCACCCCGCTCGGAACCGCGCGGCGACGGATTGCATTGGGGTCTTCTTCGTCTTCGTCGCCGTCAGCGAGCTCACGCGTCACGCTGCTGACGTTGGTCACCTCCGCCATGCGGCGCATGAAGAGGAATGCGGCGAGCACCATCCCAACTTCAATAGCCACGGTCAAATCGACGATGACGGTGAGAAGAAACGTCGTGAGCAGAACCGCGACGTCGCTCTTGGGCGCGGTCAGCTCGCTCCGGAAGGTTCGCCACTCACTCATGTGGTAGGCGACGATGACCAGGATCGCAGCGAGTGTCGAGAGTGGGATGAGTGCGGCCCACTTACCGAAGAACAGTGTGATCAACAGAAGCGTTACGGAGTGAATCATTCCGGCCACGGGCGTGCGCCCACCGTTCTTCACGTTCGTCGCCGTGCGCGCGATCGCGCCGGTGGCCGGAATTCCGCCGAACATTGGCGACACGATGTTGGCGATTCCCTGCGCGACCAACTCCATGTTGGACCGGTGCCGTCCACCGATCATGCCGTCAGCGACGACTGCTGAGAGTAGCGACTCAACCGCTGCCAACAGAGCGATAGTGAATGCGGGCGGAATCAGTAGGGTGAGCTGCTTGAACGTAACGTGCGGAAAGACCGGGTGCGGAAGCGACGCGCTGATGGCGCCGAAGCGCGTGCCGATCGTCTCGACCGGGAGGTGGAACCACGTCGCAATTCCAGTCGCCGCGATGAGCGCGACGAACGGCCCCGGTATCCGGCGACTGACGCGCGGCCAGAGTCCCATCACGAGAAGCGAGCCGACACCGAGCGCGACGGCGGCTGGGTTTACGGATCCCCAATGAGTGACTAGCGCTCGCCATTTGGGGATGAAATCCGCCGGCAAATTTTCGATGCGCAAACCGAGGAAGTCCTTGACCTCACTCGAGAAGATGATGACGGCGATTCCGCTGGTGAATCCGACCACGACGGAGTGCGGAATGAATTTGATGGCCGCACCGAGCTTGGCCACTCCTAGCACGACGAGAATCACGCCCGCCATCATCGTCGCGACGACCAGACCATCGATCCCGTAGCGCTGAATGATGCCGTAGACGATGACCACAAACGCGCCGGTCGGGCCGCCGATCTGAACGCGCGAGCCTCCGAGCGCGGAGACAATAAAGCCCGCTACGATCGCGGTGTAGAGTCCGCGGTCCGGGGTTACGCCGCTTGCCATGGCAAACGCAATGGCAAGCGGCAGGGCGACGATACCGACGATGATTCCCGCCACCAGGTCTGAGGCGAATTGCGGCCGGCTATAGACGCGTAGCGTCGTGATCGATTTCGGGACGAGCATCTGCCCTACTGACGACTTACTAGCCTTGCCGTAGCAGACTGGTTACAGGACTAAAGCTTCTTTACCCGCGTGACCTTCCACTTGCCGCTCGTAACACTGCCACCGGGAGTCGATGGAACCGTCGTGTAGGTTCCCTCGATCGTGCGCGCGTCACGGAATACGCCCTGAAAAGTGGTCGTGACGGAACAGTTGCAATCGGGATCGCGATACGGTTCGAGCGTCCCGTTCACGCCACCGCCTTCCTTTCTCACGAAGTGAATCTTCAACACGGATTTCCCGGGAGACGATGTGCTGCCGAGCGCCGCGCGCTCCTCGTCGGTGAGCAATGAGTCCGCTCGCGGAATCATCACCACGTTCCCCGATGCCGCGCCCTCGCCTGCTCTCAGTGTGAACGCAATCGTTCCCGTTCGGCCCGTTTCCGCGCTACTGTAACCCCCGCGCCATTCGCCGACGAGCGGGTTGAGGTCAAAGTCGCTCGATGTGAGCTCGATGGAGGGAGAGCGGGAGACGCAGGCGGCGCTTGACGCCGCGATAAGCGTTGCAATGATCAACGAGCCACGACGCATTGATTTCTCCGGAGGCGCTGCCGTCAACCAGAGAGATTGGCAGTAATGCCTCTGTTCAGCAAGGCTTCTCTCTACAGCGCGCCTGTTCTGACGACCGGAATTGCGCTGAAGCCCTTCCGCTCCATCGCACCCCAGTCCTTCCGGCCGCGGAGAAATTTCCAGACTCCACGAAGGCGCCAATACACCGTCAACTGGCGGTAACCCAGATTTTCGACCAGCGCCCAACAAAAAAGCAGCCCACGATCGCGAAATGTGTCGTACCGGTGAAAGCTCACGTCCTCGATAATGAGCGTGACCGCGGTCAGTGCGGTGCCAAGCCCATAAGCGCTGAGATAAAACAACGCGGCGAAGCGCCAATCAGCGAGACCCAGAGCCAAGCCGATACCGAGCGTGGTCAGGCCAACCGCCTCAAAAAATGGCGCGAGCAGCTCGACGAGCAGGTAGTACGGATATACGAACACGCCAGTAATGCCATAACGTGGATTGAATAGCATCTGGCGATGGCGCCAGAGAACGTCCGCAAGTCCGCGGTGCCAGCGATCGCGCTGCCTGCCCAGGATCTTCGCTGATTCCGGCACTTCCGTCCATGCAACAGAATCGGGAACGAACGCGACCCTGCCTGGACCGCCGCGCTCGTAGGACAGTCTCTTGAGCCTGAGCACGAGCTCCATGTCCTCACCGACGGTGTCGTGCAGATAGCCGCCGGCGCTCAACACTGCCTCACGGTGAAAAAGACCGAAGGCGCCTGACACGATGATGTTACCACCGAGGCGGTTCCAACCCAGTCTCCCGAATAGAAATGCGCGGAGATATTCGACTGCTTGAATCCCGGCGAGCGGGTTCGTTGGAACCTCGGTTCTGACGACGCGCCCGAACTTCACGTCGGAACCATTCACAACTCTGATCGTTCCTCCCGCCGCGACGACGTCCGTCGCCAGCAGGAATGGTCGTACCATGCGCTGCAATCCGTCCGCTTCGATCAGCGTGTCCGCGTCCATTGCGCACACGAGCTCGCCGCGCGCAAAGCTCAGGCCGACATTGAGCGCGTCCGCTTTCCCACCATTCTCCTTGTCGACGACGACGAGCGATGGATAGGTCGATGATCGGTACAGCGAACGAACAGGTTTGGTCTTGATGCGCTGCTCGTAAATCGGCTTGACCGGCACCAGGTCGAATCGCTCCACGAGAACCTCGACCGTGCGGTCCTTCGAACCATCGCTGATTACAATGACCTCGAGACTCGGGTACTGCAGCGCGAGCAAAGCGCGCAGACTCGTCTCGATAGATGCTGCCTCATTGAATGCAGGAGCGAGAATCGAGATAGTCGGCGATAGAGTCGAGCTGAGCAACAGGTGGCGGCTTTCGCCGCTGATCAGGAGCATGTGACGTCGGAGCTCCAGCATCGAGCTCACCAGCAGCGCCAGATACCACAGATTGACGCCGACGAAGTAGAGCAGCACGATAAATTCGCCCGCAACGAGCATTCGTCCGAGCGCTGCCTGAATCAAGTCGCTCACCCTGCCGCCGCCGCGGGAAGCTCGAGAATCTGCTGCGCCATGTCGACCGCGAACCGGTCATCTCCTTTCATAGCGCGCCGCAGAAAAAGCGCGCCGGGGGCGCCCAGAGCGCGCAGCGCCAACGCAGACTGGCGCCGGACTCGCCAGGTAGGATCTTTGAGACCTTGAGCGAGCATTGATCCCGATTGCCAATGGTGCATGCGACCAAGCGATTGCGCGGCAGCGGCCCGAACCTCGGGCGCGCCGTCCGACAGGAGCTCCACGAGCCGCTCTGCCGCTGGAGCTCCGCCGATTCCACCAAGCAATTTTGCGGACGCGGTCCGGATAGCGACATCGTCAGTCCTCGATAGTCGCAGCGCCGCCGCCTCAAATCTCGGCTCCGCTAACGACTCTGCGACGCGAAGCCCAGCCTCCGCCGCGCGCCCGGAATTGCGCTCGAGAAAGGTGGCGAGTGGTCCGGCGACAACAGCACCCATTCGCAGCAACGCAGTCTGAACCGCGAAACGAGCTTGCGTCGTCGGATCGGCAAGCAGCCGCAGCATTGCAGTTATCACTGGAACCGAAGGCTGCGCTGACGCCCACTCCGCCGCTTGCGCGCGAACGGCCGGATTTCGGTCGCGAAGCAGCTCCAGTACCAGTGGATCCGGTATATCCATCCTCGATAGAATGCGAGCGCCACGTAGACGGCGCGTCCACCACCGGCTCTCGCACAACTTGCGCGCGCGGTCGAGTACTCCAACCTGCTGCGCCACGAATCGCAGCCTCTCTTTCGCGGCGCCCGAAAGGTTTCGTGACGCTTCGAGAAAGATCGTGACCTGAACGCCGCGCGGGATTTTACCTAAGGATTTGACTTGTTCGGTGTCGACGACACCGGTGTTGACGAGACGCACCAGGGTCTCACGCGCGCTGTCGGTGGCGGCCGTGATTCGCCTCTGGTTGAGGAGTAGCCAAACGCCGTGCAGAAAATAGAGACTCACAGCAAGCGCAATCAGCGCTATCTCAGTGAGCATCACGAGGTCGAGAATCCTCTGGCTGATCATATTCGAGCCTGCTTCAGCACCGTCCTTACCTTGTGCATCAGCACCGGAACACTGAACGGTTTGGAGACGTGGTCGATGGCGCCAAGCTCGAGAGCGGCGAGGATGTCGTTCTCGCCCGCGCGCGCGGTGAGCATGACGACACTGCTCGATCTCGTTACGTGACCGGCTTTGAGGCGACGGAGAACGTCGAGCCCACTCAAAGCGGGAAGATCGACGCCCAGCAAAATCACGGACGCCTGGATCTCGGGTGTCGGTCCGGTGAGCGCGGCCGCGGCCGTCTCGCCATCGCCGAAGGTTGCAACGCGCAGGTTTCTCGTCTCCATCGCATGCTGGAGCAGCGAGACGAGAGCACCATCGTCGAGGGCAATCGCCACATCGACTTTGCGAAGCAGCGGACCTGCTGCCTTCGTTCCCGAGATGCCCACCCGGGTGCTGGTATCTCGAGCCTGCGCGAGCGCGCTCGCGGCTTCCTCACGAAGCGCGGCCACGGTCTCGCCATCCACCTGATACTCCGCGACACCGCCGCTGCAAGTGACATGGACTTTTTTGCCCGTGGGCGAGAGGAAATCCAGGTCCGCGATTTTCAGACAGATCTGCGCGAGCTTCAGCGCCGCCTGCTCCTTGGTGCTCCCGTACATCCCGACTGTGAAGTCTGCTTCTCCCCACCAAGCCGCGACGTCTTCGCCGCGGAAGGATTTTGGCAGGAGCTCGCCGATCGCGCGAAGCACGACATCGCTCATCGTCCGACCGTGGGTGCGGGTAATCATCGCAAAGTTGTCGACCTGAAGCACCGCGATCGAATATGGATCCGATTTTCTCCGGGCCAGGCGCAGAAAACGATCGATGAGCTCGGTCGCTTTCCTGCCCGTCGCGAGCCCTGTGAGCGGATCCGTTTCCACCGGTGGTCGACGCGCTCTCGCTCCGGTCAACCGGTTCTCCAGACGCATTGTCAGCTCCGCTGGCACGAATGGCTTCCCGATGTAATCGTCCGCGCCCGCCGCGAAAATCCTGTGAACACTCGCCTGGTCCGTGTATCCCGTTAGAAATACAACGGGCGTCTCGCTCCACCGCGCGTCTCCCCTTATTGCGCGGCACAGCTCAGTGCCATTGATCTTCGGCATCTCGAGATCAAGGAGAACCAGGTTGGGCTTCGTCTCGTCGATCGCACTCCAGAATCGAAGAGGATCGTTGAGGGCGGTGACTTCCAGCCCTCTGCGCTCCAACAGAGAAGTCAGTCCTCTCGAAATCATCAACTCATCGTCCACGACGAGAACGCGCATCCCGGAGATCTCCGAGTCGCCCGACCCCGATTCGCGCGAATCGAGCGGCGCGGTCTGAGCTGAGTCGGTAGGTATCGGCGCACACGGCGCCGTCGCAAGCTCCTGTCGCAACAGCAGCAATTGCTCGGCGATCGAAACGCCCTCTGCTGGAGACAGCGATCCAGCGGCGAAGTGTTCGGCCAGATCTCTTGCGACGGCAGCGCCTTTCTGGAATCCGAATCTGATCGCGATATCGCCGATGTGTCGTGACTCGCGGCTGGCGGTGGCCGCCATCTCTCTTGTGAGCGCGTTCTCCAGCAAAGCGATCGCGGCGTCGTCGAGCTTATCCACCTTCTCGAAAGTCGATGCGCGAGCTCGATCCCACGCCTGAACGACAGCGGCCGCGATTTCTCCTTCATGAGATGCATGTCGAGGAAGTACTTCGACGTCACACATTTTCGCGAGCTCGCGAAGCATCTCTTCCACATCCACCGGGGTGAGGAAAAATCGATCGATGCGCGCCTCGCGGAGTGCCTTCAACCCGTTCTCTGCTTGCCGCATTGATATGCAGTAAGCAACCTGCGTCGCACCCGCGCCGTCCTTCGCCCGGGTTGCGATGTGTAGAGAATCTTCGGCCGCCAGAGAGTCACTGAGCAGAGCGAGCCGAGCTTCGCCGCTCGAGACGGCTTCGCCCATTTCGTGAGCGTCGTCAAACTCGGTGATTGTGACGTCGCGGAGCCTCAGTCCGATCTCGCGGACTATTTCCGCGGGTAATCCCGCCACCAGAACTTTGACGGCGACCTTCATCTGCTAGGGAACGAACCACTCCAGGCCGAGCGTCGCCGACCGGTGGGTGCGCGTTCTTCCAGGAGCTGTTTGCTCCTTTTCATAGCCAAACCCATACGTCGCGCGCGCGTGCGAGTGTCCGAGTGGCTGCCGGCGCTCGAGGGTTGCGGCAAAGCTGCCTAGCTTGGGCTGGCGATTGAACATCGATGGATCGATCGCTTCCGGATCCACTCCAACGCTCCGGCTCACCTTAAGCTCGGCGTAGTCGTAGCGGCCACTGAAAAATCGCCGACCGGTGACGCCCCCACTGTATGAGTTGTCGTTCTCGGCGCGCGTGAAAAACGGCCGAGCCGAAATCCAATAGTTGCCGAAATACTTTGCGAGCGCTCCGGTGTAGGTAACGACGTCTCGCCCGACTGGGCGCAGGTAATGCGCGCCGGCTGACACTTCCCAGCCGTTGGCGAAGTTGTAGTACGGTTCGGCCGCAGCTCTGAACGGGAGATAGACACCCTCGGACGAAGACGTGGCTACATCCAGAAAGACATAACTGTGGCGCGAAAGACGCGGATAGGCCTGCAGCTCTAGCTGTGTCCCGCTCAGAGCATTGCGTCGCGCGGCATTCACTCCGGCGATCCACGTCCCATAGCCCGATCTCTGAGCGTACTCCAGCGAGACGTCCTGCCACGCGTCGGTATCACTCAGGTCGTCGTATTTATACCGGCTCGAGATGCGTCGGAAATCATCGACCGCCGTCGCGGCCCCGCTTGCCCGGACAGTCGCCCGCCCGGATTGGGCTACAGCGTCGGATGCGATAAGGCCGAGTGCGAGACAGCCGGCGATACGGAGTCCCGGAGAGGGAAAGCACAGTCTCATACAGGAGGGAAGAATTACTTACCTGTAGGTAACGCGTCCTCCCGGATTTGCCTGCCGCTTCGGTGGGCCTAGTCTCCGGCTGCGCTCTTAGCCAATGCCAGAACGGCGTTCCATTCGGCTGCGCCCACTTTCTGCACCGAAAGCCGATTCCCCTTTCGCAAAAGCTGCATGCCCTCGAGCTCTGGTTTTGTCCGCATCTCGCTGAGCGGAATTGGCCGCGCGAATCGCTCTACGGCGTGGATGTCCACCATGAACCACAATGGACTCTCCTTCTTGCTCTTCGGGTCGTAATGGGGATGCTTTGGATCAAGTGCCGTATGATCGGGGTATCCTTCGCGCACGACCTCGGCGATACCGACTATGCCGGGATTGGCGCCCGAATGATAGAAGAAGACAAGATCGCCCTTCTTCATTTCGTCGCGCAGGTAGTTCCTCGCCTGAAAGTTTCGCACGCCGTCCCAGTGAACGGTGCGTCCCGGCGAATTCCACAGATCATCGAAGGAGAACGTGTCGGGCTCCGACTTCACGAGCCAGTACTGCCGGTCCTTGTGCGCGCCTTGTGCGACCTTCGTCATTCAGCTCACCGTCGTTTGGAAGTTGGAACCAGTGGAACCTAACCCGCGAAGAGCCGTAGATTCCATTACATCATAACAACCCCACCCGCAGGTCCATCAACATGCACCGTCCCAGTTCGCGCTCGATTTTTCTCTTGCTCTCGATTCTCGCCGGCACCGCGCCCGCTCAGACGCCGAGTGCGCCGCTAGCCTACCCACAAGCTGTCCGTGGCACTCAGGTCGATGTCTATCACGGTGACAGCGTGCCCGATCCATACCGCTGGCTCGAGGACGTCGACGCTCCGGCCACCAAAGCATGGGTGGAAGCCGAGAACAGACTTACCGACAGTTTCCTGGCGACGATACCGGAGCGCGGCGCGATCAAGAACGAGCTGACGCGACTATGGAATTATGCACGGTACGGTGCGCCATTCAAGGAAGGCGGACGGTACTTCTATTTCGAGAATACCGGACTGCAAAACCAGAGTGTTCTGTACGTACAGGACGGCAGGAACGCACCAGCCCGGGTGCTGCTCGATCCCAATGTTCTCTCTACCGACGGAACCGTCGCGCTCTCCGTAGCGCGCGCATCGGATGACGGCCACTACCTGGGCTACAGTCTCTCGCGGAGCGGCTCGGATTGGCAGGAGCTGCATGTCCGCGACGTCAACAATGGCCGCGATCTTCCTGACATTCTGAAATGGGTGAAGTTCTCGGACATCTCCTGGACGCACGACAACAAGGGCTTTTTCTACTCACGCTACGACGAGCCCACGTCCGGGAACGTGATGACGAACGCGAATCGCAACCAGAAAGTCTATTACCATCGCGTGGGTCAGCCACAGTCTCGCGATCAGCTTATCTACGATCGTCCCGATCAGCCCGATTGGCTCTTCGACACGCGGGTCAGCGACGATGGCGAATTCCTGATCATTACCGTGTCCCAGGGAACAGACGTGCGGACACGCCTCTATTTCATCGATCTGGATAACCCGGGCAAGCCAAAGGTCGATAACCCGATCGTGCGTCTTATAGACCGCGCCGATGCGGAGTATGCGTTCGTCGGCAACCGGGGGACGATTTTCTACGTTCGTACGGACCGGAATGCACCACGCGGGCGGATTGTCGCAGTCAGCATCGACAATCCACGCGAGGAGCGGTGGAACACGATCGTGGGGGAAAGCAAGGATGCTCTGGTGAGCGCGACCATGGCGGGCGACGACATTGTCGGCAATTACCTGCAGGATGCGCATTCCAGTGTGCGCTTTTTCACTGCTTCACGAGACACACAGCGTGACGAGGCGGAACGGCGACGTCGGGCGGAAGATCGGCGCCGCAATCCCGGGAGTGTTTACGACGACACCAGCACGGCGCCAATAATCAGTCGCGGCGGCCTGATGATGGGAGGGGGTTTCACCGAGCGCGGGGAGCTGCCTCTCCCCGGAATCGGCACTGTCAGCACACTGAGCGGGAAGCAGGGCGACAATGAGCTGTTTTACAGCTTCACGTCGTTCCTGAGTCCGACGACGATCTACCGGTACGATCTCGACTCCCGCCGCAACGAGCTCTTTCGCGCGCCGAAAACAGCTTTCGACGCAAGCAAATACGAGACACGTCAGGTCTTTTTCACGAGCAAGGACGGAACCCGTGTCCCGATGTTCATCACGGCGAAAAAAGGTGTGGTGCTCGACGGCACGAACCCTACCCTTCTTTACGCGTACGGCGGGTTCAATATCTCGGAGACTCCGGCGTTCTCCGCCGCAAATGCTGCCTGGCTAGAGATGGGCGGCATTTACGCGCTCGCGAATATTCGCGGCGGCGGTGAGTACGGAAAGGAGTGGCACGAGGGAGGAATGCTGGCGAAGAAGCAGAACGTGTTCGACGATTTCATCGCGGCCGCGCAGTACCTCATCTCGCAGAAATACACGTCGACGCCCAAACTCGCGATACGCGGCGGCTCGAACGGCGGACTGCTCGTCGGCGCGGTGATGACGCAGCGCCCTGACCTCTTTGGCGCGGCGCTCCCGGAAGTTGGAGTGATGGATATGCTGCGCTTCCAGAAGTTTACGATCGGCTGGGCATGGACCTCGGATTACGAGTCTTCGGATGACCCTGCGCAGTACAAGGTTTTGCGCGCATATTCGCCGCTTCAGAACATCAAGCCTGGCACCTGTTATCCGCCGACTCTTGCTTTCACAGCGGATCACGACGACCGGGTAGTTCCGGGTCACACCTTCAAATTTGTGGCGGCAATGCAGGCGGCTCAATCGTGCGCGAATCCAATCCTGGTGCGGATCGAGACCAAGGCTGGGCACGGCGCGGGAAAGCCGACTACCAAGCAGATCGACGAGGCAGCAGATAGATTCGCATTCCTCGTGAGGGAACTGCATATGAGGCCCACACTCCAGTAGATGGAGACATTTCTGATAGGCGCGGACGCAGTAACTCAGATACTGCGTACCGCGCTTCTTTCTATCGCCGTCGTATTTGGCGCGATCTGCGTGCTCGACTGGGCGGTGCGCACGAGGAAGATCAGTCCCTTCAACGCTGTTGCCCGTTTCTGCCGCTCGACGGTAGATCCATTTATTTCTCCAATCGAGCGCAAGGTCGTTCGCGCGGGCGGCGCGCCGGCGTCCGCGCCATTGTGGGCCCTCGCCGGTGTCGTAATCGGCGGAATTCTCCTTTTGACGCTGCTCGACTTGATCAAGCTCGAGGTGATCAGGTCCATCGTCGCGTCGCAAGAGGGAGCAGCAGGAATTTTTCACCTGCTGGTGAGCTGGACCTTCACGATCCTCAAGCTCGCGCTCATCGTACGGGTGGTCAGCTCGTGGCTTCCTATTTCTCCATACTCCGGCTGGATTCGGTGGAGCTACGCCCTGAGCGAGCCGATTCTTGCCCCAATGCGGCGCATCGTTCCTTCGATGGCCGGGATCGATTTCACTCCAATCCTCGCGTACTTCCTTCTCAACATTGTCGAGGGGCTACTGTTCAGATTGATGTGACGGCCCTGATCGATTTTCTTTCTCAGTCGCTCGATACGGCAAGGCGAAACGTCAGCATCGTTTCGGGACTATCATCGAGAACGAAAGTGATCGAAGTTCGTGGCGTGGATCTGAAAGCAGTTCAGCAGCTCGCCCGGTGATGGCGATGGAGGCTTGGTAGTGGCAAAGGTGATTCTGGTTGGAGATGATGTTGCTTTGCTCGAGGGGCTGGGACAGACGTTGGTCGGGCTTGGACACGATGTAACATTCGCGACGACGGTCGCCGAAGCCGAGATGGCGAATCCTGAGGAAGCCCCGGCGCTGGCGATTGTGTCCGCGGACGCTCTCGAAGATGCCGGAATTGCCGCGACTCTCCCGCTCACTCCAGGCGGCGCGCTCATCATCTACTGCACCAGCCACGACCAGCAGCCATTTCTTCCGCCAAAGCTTCAACGCGCTACCCTAGCGCGGCTGGTACTTCCGCTCGAGCGGCACCGACTGGTCGCGCTGGTGAAATCTTTCGACAGTAGATCCCGGACTACGGGGCGGTCGCTCTCGGACGAGATCGCTGACGATCTGAGTCTCGAGTTCTGACCCGACGGCCACACTGACCAGGACTGGTGGCGCGTGGTGGGTTCGTGTTTCGCGTCTGGGTAAAACGCGCGTTGTGTGGTAGCGGACAAGGGCGGATGGAGCGGAACAGGGCGGATTGCTCCGGAGTGGCGCATGAGCACGTCGAGCCAACCGTAGCTTTTTATTTGTTGTTATCTCGCAGCCACAGCCTCTACGCGCGACCTGGCCTAAGCGAGCGGCCGTTCCTTAACGTCTTTGTCAATAAGGAGTGTTAAGCGGCTGCGGGCAGCGCTGCGGGAACGTGGTGTAGTCGCTCTGCATCTTCGAGTAAGCGGTAGTAAACGATCGTAGCCAGTCGCCGTTTGAGGCAGCGC
>CADDZN010000054.1 GCA_902812375.1 bacterium
GTGTTAGCAAAGGTAATTCAGGTATATGGCTACCTGCGATTCTCCGAATACCCCGACCGAATCGTACGCCAGAAGCTTGGATACTCAGATCCGCAGTGTTTCTTGCGTCATGTTGCTTTGATATTCGGCTGCCGTCCAACGGAACTCCGTGACCCTCAGCGCTCTGATCAAGAACTGCGCGCTCTCATAGGGGAAATTCGCAAGCCGAGGGCCTTCAGGAAAGCCGCGGTACGACCAAAACTGCGGAAGAGCAGGAAGGAACTCGGTTTCCTTAAGGATCTTCGAAGCACAAAGCGGCATCGCCCACGCTAATGTAGACGAATCCGTTGCCGGACGCTGCTGGTGATGCGAACAAAGGATCGGAAGTGTGAGGCTGCGCCGCAACCAAGAGTTGTTTGCCGCTCTGTCGATCGAGAATGTGAAGTTCTCCTCCTGCCGGAAATATTATGTGGCGATCGGTTAAAAGCAGGTCACGCGTTGCCTGAGCTCCGTACACTCCCTTCCAGACAATGGACCCGTCCAGCGCTCTTAAGGCATAGATCTCCTCGTCGCCACCGTCTACATAGACTGTGTCGCCAGAAACCTCCGGGCCTGCTATCGTTGATAGCGTGGCGCCGGGCGCAGCGAACTCCCAGACGATTTGCTGCGTGCTGCGATTAACGGCATAGGTTCTGGCCGGCAGTAGTTGTACAATCACTAAGTCTCGGTACAAAGCCGGCGAGGCCTCGATCAGCGCGCCGGAGCCTTCGAACGGCATCCTGACTCTCCATAACTCGCGACCAGTGACTCTGTCCAAAGCAAAAAGCCACGCATCTGAAGTGCCTCCTGTTCGGTTAGTATCATGCCACATGGTGCCGAAAACCGTGTCTCCACTTACTCGCACGCCCATCGAGCCCGATCTGAAGACTCCAGAGGTCGCCGTATCGCCGGCGATGGGCCCCGGTTGCCAAACCCAGCGAACCGTACCCATTCGGAGGTCAACAGCACTTACTGAGGCGCCCCACGCCGGGATGTACGCCATGTCGTTGTCCGCATCGATTCGTGAGTCGATCAAATTTCCAGGACTTGCCCCACCCGGTGGCGCGCCGACGGTGTCTTTCGGTGACTGGTAACTCCAAAGCTCGTGGCCAGTCTGGGCGTCGAGACCTACCGAGTGAAATACCGATGCCGCGACAACGACGTTTGCGCGAACGACCAGATTCGCGCCTTGGATGGCCTCCTGACTCACTTTTGTAGCCCAGATTAATGCTCCCGAAGTAATATCGCGAGCCATAATTTGGCCGTCGCCGGTTCCAAAGTAGACCATTGCCCCATTGATCGCGGGGCGCGATCTGCTGTAGCCGGGCTGGGCTTGGTACCAGCGCTCGCGAAGTCCAGTGGCATCCAGGCCCGTGGATCCGTTGCACGATCCCAACACGGCTACAGCTACAGCTACAGCTACCACGAACGAAAAACTTGGCCGTGTGTGCATTTGTAAGGTTTGGAGAGTGACTCGAATCCTTTCATCGGAAATATGGTTGCCTATAGCGCTTAGCTCGCGCACAGCGGGGCGCTCGAGCTAATTGATACTTCCTTGTTTACCGTTGTGCGTGCCGCCGTCGCATCCGTAATCACCACAGACAGCAGAAACGCCGATCCGCTGTTGGCATAGTCGTAGTATTGGCCGCTTCCGTCCGTTGGGCTGACCCACTGATAAGAATATGGCGGCGTCCCTCCGCTGCCTGTCACAGACCATGAACAAGTAACACTTGACCGGATAGTCGTTGGGCCCGCGATAGTTCCACTCACGGAGGAGCTGCCTCCAACAGACTGCATCTGCACTGCGAGCATCCCACTGACAGCTTGATCAAGACCCGCACGAGTTTTGTAGACGTTGAGGTGATTGATCATCTGTGCGACGCCTTGATACGCTAGTCCATTCGTCGATGGATAGACTGACCGCTCATTTGGCACAACCCCGTCA
Source organism: bacterium (assembly GCA_902812375.1). GTDB lineage: Bacteria > Gemmatimonadota > Gemmatimonadetes > Gemmatimonadales > Gemmatimonadaceae > UBA4720. The sequence continues at coordinate 1,964 of CADDZN010000054.1, forward strand.
AATGGGACGCGTCGGGGATTACCCGATGCATCCCAGCCGTTCACGTATTTTACCCACCGATCATCAAGCCTCGCTAATGTCTTGCGGGCGTACGCACAACGCCGGCCGAGGGTCCATTGGACAATGGTCACGTAGCCGAACCATTTGCAAGCCGAGAAGTATGCTTGGCCGTCATCGCGGAGGCGGACGAGATGCGGAAAGTCCGAATCCATATCGCGCGACGATTCGTACAGCCGCAGGGCGGCGTTACGAAACGGGATTGTGGCATAAATATTAGCGCGCGGAATCGCGCCGTCGTCGTAAGCTGAGTCGAGATGGGCGATCGCGGATGAGCCCGGAGATAGGTCAGCGACGGCTGGGGGCGTTCCAAACTGGTCGAGATTAGACACATTGATGCCGATGTTGGCGGTGTTGATCAGAAGAAACGCGACAAGTGAAGGTCCTAAGCCTGTCGCGTTCCTCGCTATAAAAAACACGGACAATAGATTGGTCAGTACAGCGGCCTCAATCGCAATGGCGAGCTTCGCATCATCGATACGTCGCTGCATATCTCGCAGGAAGCTCCTCAACGTAATGAAATTATCGGCTAGCGGCGTTCCTTGATGCGGTGGTGTCAACGCGACAATCGCCGCAACGTCAGGGCGTATGCCCGGATTATCGACGTATGTTCCTCTCGCAACCAGCGATCCCAAGCTGTGGCCTACGAGGACGTGCTGCCCGCCGCGGGTCAGGTACGCTGTTATGTCGCTCACTTGGCCGCTATACCGCTTTAGCGAATCGACGTTGGGATAGTTCACAGTTCTCAACACGACACGCTGACCCAAATAATTGGATGGGGTGGTTTGAAGGTCGGCGTAAGATTTCAGCCAGATCGTAGAATCACTCCCGAAACCGTTTAAAAAACTGGTGTGATCGTAGGAGAACTGACCGTGCAACTGCGCTGAAGGAATGCCAAGTACAAGGAGAAGACAGCCGCCCCGTCGTGCCAGGATCCGCCAAGTCAGATCCGCTCCGAGTTCGGCCAACGGTTTCGGGAGCTGGTTCAAGACCGAAAACACCGAACGCCTGGTTTGTCGTTGTGTCGAGATAATCATGGCTGCTGCCTCGAGAAGATGTTTAGATGGTATCCGTTCTAGTTCGATGGAATTGGGAGGGTTAGCGGCGGGTACGCGGGATCGCTTACTCGGACGTTCTTCAACTGGATGCTACCAAAACTCCTGACCTGCTTGCCATCTATCGTCTCAATGCTCACGTAATCGGACCGGTCCAGAATGTATCCGCCTACCACCTTAGTCCATTTGTGGCTCACCGTCATGATTTCCTCGGGTGAAGTTGATTCTTCGGCCATAAGTAACTGAGTTACCCGATCAACACTTCGCACAAGCGTGACGTTGCCCGTGATGGTCCGAAATCGACGATACCCTCCGGTGGACGGAGTTATCTCCTCTGATCCGTTTACGAGAGCGCGTATGCCTCTGCGCGATAGACCATGCCTCGTGAACACCGTATCGGCCGGACCGGCGCTCGCCCTAACGGGGAAAGGAACAATCGCCGACACCCCACTCGGCCGTGGGGCGGTCTGCTGCGCCTTCAGTGTCGCTGTCACTGGGCAAGGTGCCTGCAGGCACGTGGTTGGATCATGTGAACTTATTCCATAGTAAGGATCGTCGTAGGAAGCCTGGCGCGTCGGGTCGTCCGCCCTGACAAAATCGAATGAGGTCGAGCCTACTGAGCTGGGATCAGAGGCGCCTGCTCCGCTCTGGGTGTAACCTGTGACGTACCCGCCTTGATAGGTGACTGTTTGCACGGTGTCGCCGAAGCCGGGCAGATTGTCAGAGCTACCCGCTCCGGTTGCTTGGTAGTCATAGTCTGAGCCCGTCCACGATTCGCATACATCGACCGTGTCCGAAGTGGCGCCTATTCCGTAGGGAGTCATGAGACTATCCGTCTCGTCGCTAATCACCCTGAAGCTTGCGCCGCACAAGCTCATAGGCATTAGCCGTCCGCCTGCAGCATGTATGTCCGCTGCAGGGGATAGAGAATTACGGGTCTCGGAGCACCCGCAAATAATCAATATCCCGACTAGTACGAGTGCGGCTCTTGATTTGATAGTACTCGAAATCATCTTGGCGCTCCCGGGTTGTTTGGCGGAGCTCTCGTGCAGCAATCACGGGGCCCGGGAGGGCAGTTTCTAAATGAAATTCAACACTCGTCGGTTATTCTCGGACATCAAAAGGGCTCTTTTCTCTCAATTAGACTCGAAGGGTCGAGCACAGCTCGCCCTAGTTGCCATCGTGCGCTCGCTAAGCGTGAGAACGCTAGTGCCGAAAACCAATCACGCTTGGAGCGCACTGGGCTGACGCTTACGCCGCGACTTTCCGGTCGCGCTGACGCAGTTACGAGTTTCGTTACTTACGCTACGCCCGTGAGTGGACCTGACGTGAAATGGAAGTCAGCGCCTCCGCGATCGCCCCACCTACGTCGGCAGTCGAGTACGAGCGAGCTCCGCAGGGCGCAATGTCGGCGGTGACGCAACCCCGATCGATTGTCGCGGCGACGGCCTGCTCCACTGCCCGCGCCTCTTGCTCGAGCCCGAATGAATGCCTGAGCATCAGCGCGACACTCAGAATGGTGCCGACTGGATTGGCGATGCCGCGGCCGGCGATGTCGGGAGCGGAGCCGTGAATTGGTTCATAGAGCCCGCGCCGTGCCCGTTGTCCTTCGACATCGTCGCCGAGTGACGCTGACGGGAGCACGCCCAACGATCCGGCCAGCATCGACGCCTCGTCGGTGAGGATGTCGCCGAACATGTTCTCGGTCACGATCACATCGAAGCCGCGCGGATCGCGCAGAAGCTGCATCGCGCACGCGTCGACGAGCAGATGATCCAGCGCCACATCCGGGAACTCATCGCGCAGCACCCGCGTGACCGTCGAGCGCCAGAGACGTGACGTCTCGAGAACGTTCGCCTTGTCCACCGATGTCAGCTTCCGTCGGCGCGTGCGCGCGAGCTGCGCCGCCACTCGGGTGACGCGCTCGATCTCGCTAGTGGTGTAAACGCATTCATCGATTGCGCGCTCACCTCCGTGCGGCAGTTGTTCGCGACGTTTGTCGCCGAAGTAGATGCCGCCCGTGAGCTCGCGCACTACTACGAAGTCCACTCCCTCCAGCCGCTCAGCGCGGAGCGGCGACGCAACAGCGAGGGACGGATGCACCTTCACAGGTCGGAGATTCGCGTACACCTGCAGCTCGCGACGCAGACCGAGGAGCCCTTGCTCCGGCCGTTGACGCGCGGCAGGATTGTCCCAACGCGGACCGCCGACAGCGCCGAGTAGAACGGCGTCGGCGGAACGGCAAAGCTCGATGGTTTCAGGAGGCAAGGGAGTGTCGCGTGCGTCGAGCGCGCAGCCGCCAATCAGACCCTCACGCAGCTCGATCTCATGCTTCCATCGCTCGGCGACTGCGCGAAGCACGCGAGCTCCTTCCGCGACTACTTCCGGTCCGATTCCATCGCCCGGGAGAAGTGCGATCGTCAGGCGGCTCACGGAGCGCGAAGAAGTGCGATTGTCTGAAAGTTCACAGTACGCGATGAACCAGAGGTCTCAGCGAGTTGACACGCGTGCGGGGTGCGCGGACTCGTAGGTGGCGATAGCGGCATCCTCTTTTAGCAGAAACCCGAGCTCGTCGACTCCGTTCAGAAGACAGTGCCGAGCGAAGGGATCGACTTTGAATCCGTGCGAGGTGCCATCAGGAAGCGTCGCGGTCTGCGACTCCAGATCGATCGCCACTCGCGCGCGTGGCGATGCGGCGAGCTGATCCAGCAGTCCGCCGTGCGCGGCTGCCGAAAGAGCGACGGGGAGCAGGCCAGTCTTGAGGGCGTTGTTGCGGAAGATGTCCGCGAAGCCGGTGCTGATCACGGCGCGGAAACCGAAGTCGAGAAGCGCCCAGGGTGCGTGCTCCCGGGACGAGCCGCAACCGAAATTGTGTCCAGCGACCAGGATCTCCGCACCAACGGCGCTCGGAGAATTGAGTGGGAAATCGGAGCGCGGCTGACCTTGCTCGTCCACGCGCCAATCGGCGAACAGATGCGCGCCGAGTCCGCGGCGCTCGACCGTTTTGAGGAAACGGGCGGGAATGATCTGGTCGGTGTCGACGTTCGCGGCCGGCAGTACCACGCACGATGACGTGAGAGACGTGAATGGTTTCATCGAGTTGTCATCAGAAGATCGTACGTATAATAGAGATCGGCGTTACGAGAGCGTCCGAACATCGGCGATGGCGCCAGCCACCGCAGTAGCCGCCGCTGTGAGTGGACTGGCGAGAAATGTTCTGCCGCCCTTGCCCTGACGTCCCTCGAAGTTGCGATTGCTCGTGCTCACCGCGCTCTGACCAGGCGCGAGCTGATCTCCATTCATCGCGATGCACATCGAGCAGCCGGCTTCGCGCCATTCGGCGCCCGCCTCCATAAAGATGCGATCGAGACCTTCCGCTTCAGCCGCGCGTTTCACGTTGCGTGATCCGGGAACAACCAGCATGCGCACGCCATCCGCGACATGACGTCCGCGCATCACCGCTGCGGCTTCGCGCAGGTCAGAGATGCGTGAGTTGGTACAGCTTCCCACGAAGACGACGTCGACCGTGCGTCCGAGCAGACTCTGTCCCGGCTCGAGCGCCATGTAGCGAAGCGCCTTGTCGAGATCAACCCGCTCGGCGCTCGTGTCTGCATCGGTTGGATGAGGAACGCGCCCGTCGATTGGGATCGCCATCGAAGGATTGGTACCGAAAGTGATCATCGGCGCAAGACTCGCCGCATCGAGCTGAACGGAGCGATCATACGATGCGCCTTCATCGCTCGCGAGCGTCTTCCACCGCGCGACCGCCGCATCCCAATCAGCGCCAGTCGGCGCGAACGGACGGCCGGCGATGTACTCGAAGGTCGTGTCGTCGGGCGCGATGAGACCCGCGCGTGCGCCTGCTTCGATGGACATGTTGCAGATCGTCATCCGCTCTTCCATGCCGAGCGAGCGAATCGCGGAACCGGAGTATTCCAACACATGTCCGGTCGCGCCGCCGATGCCGATCTTCGCAATGACGGCGAGGATGATGTCTTTTGCCGTGACACCTGAGGGAAGCGTTCCGTCGACCTGAACTAACATGTTGCGCGGTTTGCGTTGGAGCAGCGTCTGCGTGGCGAGAACATGGCTCACCTCCGAAGTGCCGATTCCGAACGCGAGCGCACCGAATGCACCGTGTGTGCTCGTGTGGCTGTCGCCGCAGACGATGGTCATGCCAGGTTGGGTCAGACCTTGTTCAGGACCGATGACGTGCACGATTCCCTGACGGCTGTCATCCAGACCGAAGAGCTTGATACCGAACTCATCGCAGTTGGTCTCGAGCTGTTTGAGCTGCGTCGAGGCCTGGGTGTCGAGCACCTGGAGGTGACCGTTGGAACGAGGAGTGGTCGGCGTCGAGTGATCCATCGTCGCGAGCGTGAGATCGGGCCGTCTCACCCGGACGTCGCGAGTCCGCAGCTCCGCGAATGCCTGCGGCGATGTCACCTCGTGGACGAGGTGGAGATCGACGTAGAGAACCGCGGGGGTGCTCTCAGTCTCGGGTCGAACGAGGTGCGAGGACCAGATTTTATCGACGAGCGTTTCTGGGGGAGACATATTGGCGCTTCGGGTCATGACATTGTTCGGGCTACTGCAAGATTAGTCTTGGGGTGGAGGATAGATCAAGCACGAGGTGTGAGTGCCGAGACGTCAATCTTGTCCTCCCGCGAGAGTTCGTCCAACGGCGCGCGCCACAGGCCCGGCCGCGCGGATCAATTCGGCGAACATTTCCAGCGTCAGTGATTGATCACCGTCGGAAAGCGCGGCGTCAGGATCTGGATGGACCTCCACCATGATGCCGTCCGCTCCAGCGGCAATACTCGCCAGCGCGAGAGGAATCACGAGACGCGCGCGTCCACCAGCGTGGCTCGGATCCACGATCACCGGCAGGTGAGTCTCTTCCTTCAGCACCGGAATCGCCGAAACGTCGAGCGTGCTCCGCGTCGAGGTCTCGAAAGTGCGAATTCCACGCTCACATAATACGATGTTGCTGTTCCCGGCAGCCATCACGTGCTCCGCCGCAAGAAGCAGCTCGGTCACCGTTGCGGACAAACCGCGCTTGAGCAGGACGGGTCGTCCGCTCCTGCCAACTTCCTCGAGCAGCGAGAAATTCTGCATGTTGCGCGCGCCGATCTGAAGCATGTCCGCCGTGCGTGCAACGAGCTCGACCTGGCGGGTGTCCATCACCTCCGTCACAACCGGCAGACTACTCGCCGCACGCGCGGCATCGAGATAGTCCAGAGCTGGCGCGCCGAGTCCGGTAAAGGAATAGGGAGATGTGCGTGGCTTGAATGCGCCGCCACGCAACATCACGGCGCCGAGGTTCCTCACGCATTGGGCGACGCTCGCGATCATCTCGGCGCTCTCGACCGAGCACGGGCCCGCGATCACCGTTATTGCCACGCCACCGATCGTAACGCTGTCGCTCACGCGCACTGGCCGGGTCGCTCGTGGCGCCGCACCGTGAGAAGCGAGACGATACGGGCGCGACAAATCCTTCAAGGGGAAACCGTCGTGCCCATGAGGGCGTGCCGCCTTCGCGTGTGTCGATTCCGAACCTGCCATACCTGCCCCTGCGTGAAAAATTGAGAAGTGGATTGCTCCGCCGGGGGTCAAACGAAAAAGCCCCCGCGATTCTGCGGAGGCTCGTAGTCTGTTTGCGTTATCGAACTTTGAACTCTACTACACGCGCGACTGGAGCCTCCGCCGGTCATAACCGAAGAAGACGTAGTAATAGGTCGCGCTAAACCAGGAACGGTTCATATCAGCCAACCTAGGATGGGAATCCGAAAAAGTAAAGAGCGGAAAAGATGGGCAACCGTGCGAAGCTGGCGTCTCGGCACGTCCGTAGCTCAAGAACAATTGAACGGGTGCGGCTGGTATCTCGACACTCAAAGACTTAAAGACAAAAGAACGGGTGCGAGGCAGGAGTAAAACCGTTCTGAGTTTGCGAGTCACTGCGGTGCAGACGGGTCAGGGCGCGGTAAGTACTGCCTGTGCTTCGAAGGCGAGTAGTGCCGTCCCGACGTTGTGAACTGGCAAACTGGCCACGTCGTTGCTCCCGCCTCGCACCCGTTCTGTTGCAGTTAAAGAGTGTGAGGTACGAGATGCCAGTCCTCGCCCCCGTTCTGTTGCAGTTAAAGCTATCGGCTACCGAGATGCACCTGGAGTACACTACGCGGGGTGCGGCGTCGCTCCGGTATCCGTTGCGCGGCCCCAGCTCCTTAGCCGGAACGCGAGCACCAGTCGCAGAATTCCGGTGACAATCGCGTAGACACCAATCCACAACACTACGGCGAGCGCGCCCGCTCCCGGACGCGCGATGAGGAAAACGCCAAACACAACGGCCAACACGCCCGCCAGCACCAGCATCCACTCACCCGTCAACACCTTGCGCAGGCGAATCGCGGTAACGATCTCGGCGACGCCAATCACGATTGCCCAGAACGCGATCAGGAACAGCAGCGTGATAGCGGTGATGCCGGGCATCACGAAGGTTACGATCCCCGCGATGATGCCGATGAGTCCGCCAATCAGCATCGCCACCCAATGCGCTTCGCCGCGCCGGTTCGCGATTGCCGCTACGACCATGAAAATGCCGTCGATGAGCGCAAACACGCCGAACCACAAGACGAGCGTGAGCAGCGTGATCTGCGGGAAGAAGATGGTCAGAACGCCGAACACGATTGCGACGACGCCGCGCAGCGCTACCCAGCCCCAGTTACGTGCAAGGATGTTGCTCATGAAACCCCCAGTGCGGTCGCACGCAAGTTATGTCAGGCCGGCACTGTGCTCCAGTCTGACCCGACGCTCATCTGGCGGACTGCTGATCCGTGGCAGGCCGCAGTTTGACTAGTGGCTATGTACGCGGAGCAGACTGCTGGCATTTGGCGACCGCGTTGTATCTGGCGGAGGATCCCCAAAAGATGAGTTTTGTCACTGTGGATGAGCGTCAACGGGCGGTGACGCGGGCTCTTGGGTTTCAGGTTTAGCAAAGGATTTCGAGGAGTAGTAACTGCAAAATAAAAATTACCGGCAGGGGACTGGTGGCCGAACTGGCTGTTGGCTACTGGCTTTTCGTCGTGGCGCTCGTGGGCACGCTCCGATCGCATTGTCTGGAGGCGCTGACAAGTGCGTAGTATCGTGCCGTTCGATTTCATCCGCGAAGATGTCAACGCTTATAGTCGATCGCCAACCCGAAGAGCCCGTAGCCGCGGGCCGGTTCGGCCATGAGCCGCCTGCCGGTAGTTTTTATTTTGCAGTTAGACTCAAACGACTCAGTCCGCCACGACCCTATCTCCCCGTGTCCCGCGGAAGATGGACCGTGAACGTCGTCCCGCGCTCTTCGATCGACTCCACCTCGATCCGCCCCTTGTGGGCCTGCACGATCTGGTCGGCGATGTAAAGCCCCAGCCCGAGATTGGCGCTCGGTCCCGTCGTCCTCGGCTCGAGATTGCGCCGCTTCATCGCGTTGAAGATCCCGTCGAGCTCTTCTTCCGGAATCAGTGGCCCTCGATTGTGGATGGCGACCGATACCTCCGTCGCGTCACCATGCACGGCGACGTTCACAACGGTGCGCTCGCCCCCATGCTCCAATGCGTTGACGATCAGATTGGAGAGCACCTGCATGATGCGCTCGCAATCCCAATTGCCCGTCAGCGAGCCGCGCGCATCCAGCTTGATGATCCGGCCGGGATGCGCCGCTGTGATCTCGTCCACAACATCGTGCACCACCTTTCCCATGTTGATCTGACTCGGCGCAATCGGGATTCCACCACCAAGCCTGCTGCGGGTGAAATCGAGCAACGCGCCAACCATGCGGTTCATCCGCGTGGACGCGCTCACGATCCGCGACGTCAACGTCTGATGAGGCTCTGGCAGCTCGTTGGTCTCGAGCATGAAGCGCGCGGATGTCATCACGGCGGCGATGGGATTGCGAAGATCGTGGCCGAGTATGGCGAGGAACATCTCCTTCGATTTGTCGAGATCCTGGGTGAATCGCGTGATGGATTCAGCCAGTGACTGGTCGATGGCCTCGTTGAAGCGCGTGAGATCTACGAGGTCTGCTTCTGTCGCGTCGCCACGACCCTTGCTCCACAGGCGGATCACGCTGGCGCGCAACGCTCGATACTCCGCGACCATCTGATCCATCGTGAAGCCGCTTTCTGCGCGACCTGTCCCGTGCTTTTCCGCCGCGGTTCTTTCATCGCCAGCCGGAACGGGCGCGTGTCCCTTCGACTTCTCCGACTGCTCGAGCGAGCCCTGCGGCGTCTTGAGATCCTCGGCTATCACCGTCAGCATCTCACTCGCGTGATCGCTGAGCGCGACGATGCTCATCGTGCCGCTCGCCGGAGAGCAGGACTCGGCGAATTCTTCCCACTCGGCGAGGATGGCAGCCCGGTTCGTCAGAATGAAATCCGCGAGACGCTCTCCCTTCACCGGCTGCGCCGCACTGTGCAGATGCAGCGGGGCTCTTTTGTCGTCAGCTATGATTTGAGCCGCCATTAGATGCCTTGTCGAGATAATCAGCGACCGTAGCTAGAAACGACTTGTAGTCGAGAGGCTTCGCGATGTAGCCGTCGCAACCCGCTGCGAGGATGCGCTCTTCGTCTCCCTTCATCGCGAGCGCGGTAAGTGCAATCACTGGAATATCGCGCGTCGATTCGTCAGCTCTCAACTGCGTCGTCGCCTGCAGTCCGTCGATGCCCGGTAGCTGGATGTCCATCAGGATGAGCACAGGGTTTTGCGTTCGCGCGAGACCCACACCCGACTCGGCGTCGGTCGCACTGATGACCTCGTAACCCGCGGACTGCAGAAGAAACGTCGCGAGCGTCATGTTCGCGGCATTGTCTTCGACCAGCAGAATCTTCTTGCCCGTCAAACGGCCACCTGGCGGCCCGCCATCGCGCGCCTGATCTCGGTTGTGAAGCGCACGCTATCGAACTCCGCCTTCTCCATGATCGTCGAAACGAAGCCATTGAGTTTGCGGTGATCCTCAGCGGTGACTCGCTTCGCCGTCACGATCAGAACTGGGATGCTCGCTGTGCCGGGTATCTCATGGAGCGCGGCGACGACGTCAAACCCGCTGACCTCCGGCATCATTAGATCGAGCACGATCAAGTCGGGTTTCTCCCGGCGGGCCATCTCGATTGCGTCGCGCCCGCCGTACGCGCGCAGAATTGTGCTGGCCAGACCTTCCAATTGCGCCGCGATCAGGTCGACTGCTTTGGGATCGTCGTCGACGATCAGTACCTTGAGTGATCCGCCATCCGATGCCGTGATCAGCGACATGCCGACGAGAGAATCGACCAGATCCTGACGGGAAATTGGCTTCTGGATTACCGATGCGGCGCCGAGGGCAAATCCCTTGTTTCGGTCCGCAACGATGGACACGATCATCACCGGGATCGCCTGTAGTGACGGCATCTGCTTGAGGCGGCTTAGAAACTCCCAGCCGTCCATGTTCGGCAGCATGATGTCGAGCGTGATGAGTGTCAGCGGTTGTTGCGCGGCGAGAAGAAATGCTGCTTCCGCTGACGCGGCGTGAAGCACCTTGAAGCCTTCTGCCTGTAACTGCACGCGTATCAGATCAGCGGACTTGAAATCGTCCTCGACTACGAGCGCGATCCGCTCCTTCCCCTCCAATATTTTCGGTCTCTGGTTCGTCGGCGTCGCTATAACAACATCCGGCGCCCGCAGTGGAAGCCAGACAGAAAAACAACATCCTTCGCCGACGGCGCTCTGTACCGCAACGGTACCTCCGTGCAGCTCGGCGAGCAGCTTGATC
>CADDZN010000055.1 GCA_902812375.1 bacterium
AAATTTCCCTTCCCATCATTGAGATAGAGTCTGTCCTCGAGCGCCGGAGCTACCTCGGAGAACTCAGTTCCACCAGTAGCGACGTAGAGATCCGGATGGCCGTCCCCGTTTGCGTCAAAGAAAGCGGCTCCGACGTCCTCAGATACAGCGTCCTCCGCCAGCAACTTCTCATTGCTGCGCGCAAAACTCCCGTCTTCTCTCTGGATCAGAATTGCACTCGCTTGATCCCTGGCGCCACCAATGAAGATGTCGTCCAGACCATCGCCGTTGACGTCAGCTACGGCCATGGTGGGACCTTCGGTCGACAACATCTTCGGCATCAATCGCTCGCGATCGAAATCGACGTAGTTATTCTCGTGGTGCACGAAGGGAAGCGCGGTTTGATCGGTGATATCGATAACGAGGTGCGGCGCCAACGCGGTGGGCGCGTCTACTACGCCCTTCCCTGACTCAGACTGCCTGATCACTATGCGCCGATTTGTCCCGACGTTCCCGAGAGTGCTGACGCGTCCGTCCGGCCAATCGACCTTCACCGATTGAACAGTGTCGGCCTTCCCTACGCCGAAGGTCAGGATGTAATCAACGCTCGACTGAAATCCACGCGTTGGTGAGAGCTCCTGGAAAAATGCCTGCTTTCCGGCTTGCACCGTTACCTTCGAGCCCAAAGCGAACTTGTTGGACCCTTCACCGTCCAGTCGTATCTGCAAGTAGTGATTGTCCGGCAACAGAGTTCGAGCGTTGTTGCGATAGACGAACGCTTCCTGATTGGTATTGTTCACCACGAGATCGAGCGCCCCATCTTCATCGAGGTCAGCGTACGCCGCGCCGTTCGCGAAGCTCGGCGTATCCAAACCCCATTGAGCCGCTTCGTTCGTGAACTCCAGATCCCCGCGGTTGTGAAATGCGTAGTGATGAAGCTTCGACGAAGTCATCGCGGCAATGAGACGCTTGAAGTCGACGTGCTTTCCCTGGGTCGCGGACTGCATCGTTCGCTGGTCGCCAAGGAAAGCGATGTAATCCTGCGAGGTTACGTCCTTCGCGATGCCATTGGTGATGTAGATGTCCTTGTAACCGTCGAGATCGAGATCCGCGATCAATGCACTCCAGCTCCAGTCAGTGCGCGCGACACCCGCCATTTGACCAATGTCGCTGAAGGTTCCGTTGCCGTTGTTCAACTGGAGCATGTTCCGCATCAACTGATAGTGATATCCGTTCCGGACCTTCGCCTGGTATGCATCCCACCCCTCGAATGACGTCGTCGTGCGCAGGCGGTACTCGTCCTCCGGCAGCATGTCGGTGGTGTAGATGTCAGGCCAGCCATCGTTGTTGATGTCTGCGATATCGAGTCCCATCGAGAAATAGGAACCGTACGGCATCTCCTTATCGAGCTTCTCCGTGAAGGTGCCGTCGTGATTGTTGATGTACAGGTAATCACGCTCGAAGAAATCGTTCGACACGTAGATGTCGGGCCAGCCGTCGCGATTGACATCACTGACGGCGACACCCAAACCGAACGCGTTCTCGGGGCCGAAAATTCCAGCCCTCGCGCTCACATCGGTAAAGTGGCCGTTGCCGTCGTTGTGGAAGAGCTTTTGACCGCCCAGAGAGTCTCGAACGCTTCTGATGTTGGTCAACGAGGAACCGTTGACGGAGCGCGGCGAATTGTTGACGAGGAACATATCAAGCTTCCCGTCACGGTCATAATCGAGAAACGCGGCCTGAGTCGAGTATCCCTCCTCTGCCAATCCATACTGGGCGGCCATTTCCTTGAAGATCGGCACGCTATCCTTGTCGTTCCCCTCGTTGATGAACAGCTCGTTCGCTCGGCGCTTTCCCGCGATATTGCCCGCGTAGCAGACATAGATGTCGAGCCGTCCATCGCCATTGACGTCAGCCATCGTGACACCAGTTGTCCAGAAGCCGGTACCAGCTATTCCTGCGGGACGAGTAACGTCCTGGAAATGGAAATGGCCTTTGTTGAGATAGAGCCGGCTGCCGTGGAGATTCGACGTGAGCACAATCTCCGGAAGGCCGTCGCCGTTGAGATCGCCCGTAGCAACGCCACCGCCGTTGTAAAAGTTGCGGTAGGTGAAGACGTTGAACTCAGGAGTGTCCTCGAGGTCGTTGGCGAAGCGCACCCCAGTGTAGCTCGACGGCATCAGCGTGAAAAGCTGATTGCTTACAGTCGGAGCTTGGCCAGAAGAGACCGCGGACGAAGAGTTTCTTGAATCAGTGCAACCGGCGAGAGCAATGGCACACAGCAGTACGCGAAATCCTGAGAACGGGATTTTGCGATGGATCAGAGATGTCAACGGAGATACGGCTCACCAGGGCATGGTGCCCCGTGGAATGGGAGATTCAAAATTCAGGGAGCTACTGCGTCATGGCCTGCTCTCACGCGCGTGAGAGCAGGCCATGACACTACAGATGGAGGTACGCCGGAGTTAGTACCCCGGATTCTGGGTGAGTAGAGGGTTGGTGCCGAGCTGTGTTTGAGGAATAGGCATCAGCACACGATATGGCTGGGTCTGGGCCGCCGCGCTCTTGAATGCCCAAGAGCCGCTGATGAACTTGTCCATGCGGATCAGGTCCTGTCGGCGTTTGGATTCTGCGGTGAGCTCGAAGAGCCGCTCCTTTAGGATGGCGTCCCGAATCTGCTGTTGCGAAAGCGTGGTGGCGAGTGGCTTTGGTGGTGAAAAGGCGCGCGCGCGCACTACGTTGATAAGCGCGACGGCCTGCGGCCCCTGACCAAGCTCGTTCAGCGCTTCGGCCTTGATCAGATAAATCTCAGCCAGTCTGTACAGGGCATAGTCATTACCGTTTTCCTGATCGATGTGCGCTGGATCCACGGGCCACTTGACGATGCGAACGCCGATATTTTCCCCGGCGCTGGCGTCGTTCGTAATGTTGGGATCAAAGATGAGCGGATTCCCAGCACGATCAGTGGCTGGCAGCCCTGTGACAAGGTTGACTTGCGGGCCGGCAAGAAAGATCTGCTTGCGCATATCCGCTGAATCGAACGAGGCGTAAGTGTCCGCGAGTGTCGAGAACCCGTTCCACGGAGTCGAACCGCCCGAGTACTGGTTGTAATGCAGCGACTCCATCACGAAGTGCAGCCCCAGGCCCGGTTGGTTGAGGTACTTCACCGTAAGAATATTTTCCGGCGAGTTACCGTTGTCGGCTCGGAAGTTCGACCTCCAATCCGACGCCAGCTTATAATTTGGGGAGTTCAGAATGCGGTCCGAGGCAGTGATCGCGTCCTGCCAGCGGGCAGTTCCTTTCTGCAGGCCTGCTGCGGTGACGGTACCAGTGAACACCTGCGCATTCAAATAGAGGCTCGCGAGTAGCGCGTCGACGCCGCCTTGAGTGATGCGGCCATTCATCGACGCATCCCATTTGTCCGGCAGATCTGGCCGCGCAGCGATCAGCTCGTCCTCGATAAACTTGAAGACTTCCGCGCGCGTATTCTTCTCGCGCGGTTTGATATCTATTCCGCTACAGGCCGGGTTCGCGGTCTCCGGGCAGACGATCGGGACGCCGCCAAAGAGATCCATCAGCCCGAAATAGTAGATCGCGCGAAGCACTCTCAGCTCCGCGACAATCGTCGGCTTCGTAGCAAAGTTGACGTGCTGCATCGCGTCGAGCACGACGTTCGCTCGGGCTACACCGTTGAAGAGCTGCGTCCACGCGCCGTTCATGTTGTCCAGCGCGGAGGGACTGTTAGCGGTCCAGGTCTGCCGGTGGATGTCGAGCCACTTTCCGTTGTCGTACCAGTCAGTGCCTCGAGTCGGAACGATAATTTCGTCCGTCGAGATCTCGCTCAGATTGTAATACTCCTCGTCCATGTTGCGGAGTCCTGCATACACGGACGCGAGTCCGCCCACAGCTTCCGTTTCGTTGCGGTAGAAGTTGTTCGGCGTGATGGAGCTTTGAGGCACTTCGGTAAGATCCGTGCACGCAGGCGCTATCATCAGCGCGAGGAGGCCGGTCATTCCAAGTGACATTTTCATGTTTGGTTTCCTAGAAAGCGACACGTATGCCTCCAGTAAAAGTGCGAGGGCGCGGATAGTGGAGGTAATCGATACCGCGTGAGGCCAGACCCGCGTTCGTGTATACCTCTGGGTCGTAGCCGGTGTACTTGGTGCTTAACAGCAGATTGTCGCCCGACAGGTAAACCCTGCTGCCCCTGGCGGTCCCCGTGAATCTCGGGAGGTCGAAGGTATATCCCACGGTCACGTTCTGCAGGCGCCAGAACGAGCCGTCCTCGATGAACCGATTCGAGAACACTGACGGTTCCTTGGGGCCTACGCCGTCCGTGAGCGCCGACGCGAGGAAGTTCTTGTTGTTGATCGCGTTGGATTTTGTGGCGTACACGAGCGCAGTCTCGTTCAGCACTTTCTGTCCGTGCTGACTGTTGAGGAGCGCGCTGATGTCGAACTTCCCGAAGTTGCCGGAAGTGCGGAGGCCCATCGTCCATTTCGGCAGCGCGTTCCCGAGGATCACGAAATCGTTGCCGCCCGGGGCAGCCGTCGTTCCGCTGAGAACGAGCTTGCCATTGGAATCAACGGTGTAATGGTTGAACAACTGCTGGCCCGGTTTTGGATCGTCCGCAGTACCAGCCACTCCATCTGGCCCGTTGCCGCAGTTCGAGACACAAACACCGGCGTACTGCGGGCCATAGAAGGTGCCGAGCGGCTGACCGGGAAGAATGCGCTGGGACGGCGCACCCGACTGGCCTTGTCCGCTCATGATGCCCGTGATGTAGAACGGCGTGGTACCAAGGTCGAGGACCTTGTTGCGATCCGCTGAGAAGACGAGACCGGCGCTCCAGTTTCTCGTTGGTCTGTTGAGAAGCTGCGCATCCATGGAGAGTTCGACTCCCTTGTTGCTCATTCTGCCAATGTTCTGGAGCCGATCGCCAACCACAGCCGGCTGTGGGACGGGAACCGTCAGCAGCAGGTCGCGAGTGTTCTTCACGTAGTACTCGAGGCTTCCGGTGAAGCGGCTGTCGTCGAAGCCATAGTCGAGGGCAACGTTGGTTTGTTCAGTAGTCTCCCATTTGAGGTCGGGGTTCGCGTTGTTCACTGGCACGAAGCCGACTACCGGCTGGTCCCCGAACACGTAGCGCGATCCTGCATCAGCCGACAGACGTATCAGCGACGCGTAAGGCGGCACGCCCGGATTTCCGAGGCGCCCCCAACCCGCGCGCAGGCGCAGCTCGTTGAACGGACCTTTCGGTATGAAGCTTTCCTGGCTGAGCCGCCAAGACGCGGAGATCGCGGGGAACACCGCCCACTTGTTGCCGATTCCGAACCGTGACGAGCCATCACGCCGCCATGAGCCAGTGACGAAGTAGCGATCCTTGTAGCTGTAATTCGCGTTGGTGAAGAATCCGACCAGGCGACTCTGCTCCAGGAGCGAGAACGGAGTTATGAGCTTGCTGCCTGTGCTCAATCCGTTGTATCCCAGTGCATCAGTCAAGAAGCCCTGGGCTTCGCTGCCGAATTCCGAGAGCGAGTAATCGTTGTACTCGTAGCCACCGAGCATGTCGAAGCTGTTGTTGCCCGAGAAGTCCGGATGGTAAGTGAGTACCGTCTGGAGAGTCTTGGAGAGATTGGTGCGATCGGCTTGACGTGCGCGTCCACCAAATCCAGCTCCCGCGGGACTGGCTAACGGCCAGTAGGTGCTCCGGTTGCCGTCCGAACGATCGACGCCGACGAGTATGCGAGCCGTAAGCGGAGTGAATAGATCGTAATCCGCTGACGCGTTGCCGAGGACACGATTGGAGTTGCCTACGTCCTGGATCTGATTTGCTAATCCAACAGGATTTCTGTCGGACTGCGCGCCGGGTCCGATCTCATAGTACGTCACGGCTCCGGTTGTCGGATCGGTGACGGTAATCGGCTTGGTCGGATTGAACTGAACCATGTTGATGAAGACACCGCCCTCGAATCCACCATCGTTCTCGTACGGGATGTAATCGTTCTTGATGTTGGATCCCGTGAGGTTCATGCCGAGCCGAAGTCTTCCGTCGATGGCCTGGTGCGTACCATTGACGCGGGCCTGCAGGCGCTTGAACCCGTTCGAAATGATGATTCCTTCCTGATTCATGTAGTTCAGCGACGCGCGATACTGCGTGGCGGCCGAGCCGCCGGCGAATGAAAGGTCGTGGTTGAACGTCGCGCCGTGTCTGAGCAGTGCATCTTGCCAGTCGGTGTTCGCGTTGCCGAGAGCAGCGCGCTGGGTCGCCGTCATTACCTTGAGTTTCACCATGCTGTCGACATACGCGCGGTACTGGTCTCCGGTCACGAGGTCGAGGTGTCTCGGAGCAGACGACGTTCCCACGTAGAAGTTGTACTCAATGCTCGGACCCGTGCCGACACCCTTCTTCGTCTCGATCAGGACTACGCCGTTGGCAGCGCGAGTTCCGTAGATCGCAGCGGCGGCGTCTTTGAGTATCGAGATCGATGCAATATCCGCTGGGTTGATAAGAGTGAGCGGACTGCGTGGAAGTGGCGGAGATCCGCCGATGCCGATTCCGGCGTTTTCCGTCTCGACGTTATTGATCGGGACGCCGTCGATAACGTAGAGAGGCTCGTTGCTGGCGCTGATCGAGCTTCCGCCACGGATCGTGATTTGTGCGCCCGCGCCGGGCTCGCCGCTGTTCTGCGTAATCTGAACACCGGCCGCTCGGCCCTCGATCATCTGATTGACGTTCGTGGTGACGCCGACGTCGGCCTTGGCGGCATCGACAGTCGCGATCGATCCGGTGATTGCAACGCGACGCTGCGTTCCATAGCCGGTGGTGATCACGTCCTCGAGTGCGACTGCCTGGCGGGCGACGGGGAACGTGACCGCGACGGACCCGTTCGCGGGAACGGCGACAGTCTGGGGCGCAGCGGCAAATCCAATGCGGCGCACTCGCACGGTTTGCGTCCCCGCCGGCACGCCGACGATGGTGAAGGAGCCATCCGCAGCGGTAACGGCTCCGCGCCTCGTGCCTTCGACGACCACGTTCACGTCGGCTACGGGCTGTTGGGTCGTACTATCGATGACCCTGCCGGTGATGGTACCTGTGGGAGTCTGCGCGCTGAGTGGGACGGTACAGAGCAATCCAGCTACGAGCGCCAGAAGCAAGCGACGAACAACTGCCATAGCGGGTGTCCTCCACGAGGGAGTGAGTAGAACTTCGCCTTCTCTGGCTACGAGAGATGCGGCGAATGCGCGCGAGCTATAGAGCGGCGCGGCCGAGGAACTTTTGTTGTGGGGCTACAGTGCGTCTCGCGCTACCAGTTGTCAAGATCGAGCTTCTCAGGGACTACCTCGAACCAGGACTAAACTTCGGATTGCCGATTGATTGCGAACTGGTCACTAGGACATACCAGTGACTTGTGACTACCGACTTTACAGCCGCTCTACATAAGAGAGGGTTATAGTCTGTGAGACCGGTAAGACCGGTGAGAATAAACCGATGAGGAACGTTATGAAGAACGTTATTTTGACTGCCCTTTATGGAATTGCACCACCCTATAGGGCCTGGCCAAACAATCGGTTTCCTCACCGGTCTTACCGGTCTCACCCGCCTTTCCCCTCTAGCCGCGAGAGCAAGGCACTACGCTACTGCGACTCCACTACCCAGTTGCCAGTTCGCAGTGAGGTCAAGAGTTACCAGTCACTAGTATGTCCTAGTCCGAGTCCGCAATCAGTTCGCAGTCCGAAGTTTGGTCCTGGTTCGAGGTAGTGCTTTTGGCACTACGACTCGGTAATCCCCTAACAACCGGAACGGCTACTTCAAGGTAGTATCGTCTTGAGCCCTCGCTGCTCGAGTAGCGCATCCACGCTAGGATCGCGGCCGCGCCAGTTGCGGTACATCGTCGCGGCGTCCTCGGTGCCTCCTCTCGACAGGATCATGTTGCGGAAGCGCTGCCCGTTCTCGCGCGTGAGCCCACCGTGCTCCTTGAACCACGCGTAGGCATCGTCGTCGAGTACTTCGCTCCACGTATAGGCGTAGTATCCGGCCGAGTAGCCACCGTCCCAGATGTGCGAGAAATAGGTGCCGCGGTAGCGAGGTGGGACTTCAGGCACCGCTACGTTATACCGTTTCAGCGCGTCGGCCTCGAAGGCGTCGACGTCGGTTGGTATCGAGCCGGCCGGCAGTGTGTGCCAGGCAAAATCGAGCAGCGACGCCTCGAGGAGCTCCGTCGTCGCGAAGCCCTGATTGAACGTTCCGGATTGCTTGATCTTGTCGACAAGCGTCGCCGGCATCGGCGCGCCGGTTTGATAATGCTTCGCGTAGTTGGCGAAGACGATTGGATCGAGGGCCCAGTGCTCGTTGAATTGCGACGGGAACTCGACGAAATCGCGCGGCACATTCGTCCCAGACAGTGTCGGGTACCGGGTGTTCGAGAACATCCCGTGGAGCGCATGGCCGAACTCGTGGAACATCGTGGTCACGTCATCGAACGTCAGTAGCGCGGGTTGACCGGGTGCGGGCTTCGTGAAGTTGGCGACGTTGTAAACCACGGGCTTCGAGCCCGTCAACCCCGATTGATCGACCCACTGATCCATCCACGCGCCGCCGCTCTTGTTGTCGCGCTTGAAGTAATCGTTGTACCAGAGTGCGAGGGGGTGGCCATTCGCGTCGAACACCTCGAACACGCGCACATCGGGATGATAGACCGGGATGTCGTGGCGCTCCTTGAACGTGATTCCGTAGAGGCGATTGGCGGCGAAGAAAACTCCGTTCTGCAATACATCGTTGAGCTCGAAGTACGGCATGATCTGCGACTCATCGAGGTTGTATTTCGCGCGCCGCACCTGCTCGGAGTAGTACTGCCAATCCCAGGGCTGGAGCTTGAAACCGCCACCCTCTGTGTCGATCAGTTTCTGCATGTCCGCGGCTTCGGCGTGCGCTTTCGCGACGGCGGCTGGTGCAAGATCGGTCAGCAGCTTGATTGCGTTTTGTGGAGTCTTGGCCCCCTCTGGCTCGAGAACGTACGCAGCCCACGTCGGATAGCCAAGCAGCTTTGCTTTCTCCGCGCGCAGCTCCGCCATACGGCGGATAGTCGCCCTCGTGTCGTTCGTATCGCCGCGCTCTGTCCGTGTCGTCGAGAGCTCGAACAGACGCTGCCTCACCGCGCGGTTCTTCAGCTCCGCCTGCGCCGGCTGTTGGGTTGTATTCCGGAGCGGCAATACCCACTTACCGGTGAGCCCACGATCCTTTGCGGCCTGAGCCGCGGTCTTGATTTCGTCAGCAGTCAAACCATCGAGTTCGGACACATTGTCGACGACGAGCGCGGCGGCTTTTGTACCGGCGAGCAGCTTGTTGGAGAAATCGGTCGAAAGCTTCGAGAGCTCCTGGTTGAGCGCCCGCATTCGAGCCTTGTCCGGTTCCGACAGCTCGGCACCGGCGCGCACAAAATCGCGATGGTATCTCTCCACCAGCCGTTTTTGCTCAGGCGTGTAGCTCTCGGCGTTCCGATGATCATAGACGCTCTTCACGCGCTGATAGAGCTGATCGTTCAGGTAGATAGCGTCGTTGTGCGCGGCCAGCCTGGGAGCCTCGATCTCCTGCACCTTTTGCAGAGTGTCGTTGGTGTTGGCCGCGACCACTCCGAAAAACGTTTTCGATGCGCGTGTCAAAAGAGCGCCTGACCGCTCCATCGCAACGATAGTGTTGTCGAACGTGGGTGGCTGCATCTGCTTCGCGATCGCGTCGATCTCCGCGAGATGCTGCCGCATGCCCTCTTCGAGCGCGGGCTGATAATCCTCGTTGCGAATGAGATCGAAACGAGGCGCGTGATATGGAAGGTTGCTCTCTACGAAGAGCGGATTCGAGCTCTCTCGTTGAGCTGATGTTCCCGGCGGACTCACGAGCGGCTGCGGAGTGGACGGCGTAGTAGCAACGGGTGCGCACGCCATAGCCGCAGAAAGAAGTACCGTGGACACTACGACCGGACTCGGGCAGATAGCTGCATTACGGAAAACGTTTGTCATTGAGGTACCGGAGGGGAGATCGCGGATTCAGATCTCAACAGAAGTCATACACCGAAAAGTGCCAGCCAGCGCACGCGGATTCCAGAGCCCGCTTCTTATGGATTCGGCTTGGGCTTCGTCGGCGTCTCGCGCTCGAGAATGACGTCCTCTTTTTTCCAGCGATGCGTCTTGTGGCAGGCGGGACACTCGATCGGATCCATCTCTTCGACAGGGGAAGCCTCGAAGGTGTCGAGATCCATCGCGAAACCCGTATACACAAGCTTTCCGGTATTTGGGCATTTGATCAGAATGCGATTCACTCATCCCTCCCGAAAGGGTGGCGCATACCGCTGCAAAGATGAGTCCCACACCTCGGTGCCGAGGCTCTAGCTCGGACTGGCCAATCCCGACAGTACCTCGGAGAGCATCGCCATCGCCCTGGTGTCGTGCTCGCTGTACTTGAGAAGCGCCTCACGGATCCTCTCACGCTCGTTGGGTTTCATGGCCGAGCCACCGAAAAGCATGCGCGCGAGGAGTATACTGGCTGTCTCGCCATCCGTGATCTCGAGCTTCGAGTAATCCATGTTCGGAACCAGCGCGGGAATCACTCTCTTGATGCTGAAGCTGCCGCCGAACTTTTCGTCGTAGACGTGGTCGCGAACTATCGGCATTAGATCGACGAGATTGTCGGCAATTCCCTTGAGCGCGGCCGCATGCTCGGGGCATGCTTCCGCGACGAACTCGATGCAGCTTCGCTCGAACTGCGGGCTGTAGGTGGTGACCGTGGATGCGGACTCGCATGCATCGAGAATCGCTTTTGCCATCCTCGGCCGAGGATCTCCCTCTCCGTCAAACAGCCACGATATGTGGCGCTCGGTGCGATCGGCGTTGACGATATGACAGCTCATTTGAACGGGAACCTGGTCGTACGGTCTGCAGCCGTCCCACAGCGGTATCGCCGGCTGGATCGTCTCGAAATCGATATGCGCGACGGGATACACGAGGGTGCTCATCGCCTTGAGCAGCGACTCTCGCTCGACAACGCGGTAGCCCTGACGGAGCGCACGCCGCTGCCTCGCCGCAATCGCGCCGAGCTTTACGTCGTCAGGCAGGTCGCGAATCGTCTCCCAACCCGATGCCTCGAAATGCGCCAGCATTTTCTCCGACACTCTATAGAGAGTCGTGATATGATCGCTGGGCCTCGTCGGCCAGCAGCGATCCATGAATGGACACGGATCCGGGCGCTTGCAGTGCGTTCCGGTTCCAACATTGGGCGCGATGGGGAGCCGAGCGACGAGGAGCTCCGAGCGGATCTCCTGCTCGATCGTCTGAAGCCGGGTCTCGACCATCTTGGTGACGTCTTCGCGGACGAACAGGTTGGACAGATCCGGATACCTGCAATCGCGATTGAGATGCATGATCTCCGAGCGAACTACTGGTACGCCCGCCGCGCGCAGGATGTGCGCCTGGAGCGCGATATCGGGGATGTGCTTCTGCTCGCTGAGCGATGTTTTCGATTTGACTTCGATCAGGGAGAATCCGCCGTCCGTGCGCTCGAGGATGTCCGGGAAGATCAGTACATCACTGGCGATGACGGCTGCCTCATAGATAGCGGGTATGGTGGGATCTTTTATCGCTCGCTCGCTGTCGGCGAGGATAGTGCGAAGGCTGCGTCCAGCCCGCGTGATGAGAGTGCCGCCGGGAACGTACTCCCGAGCTCGGATGCCAACGCGTGCTCCTTCATCCAGCCGGAAGCGCGCAACAATGCTTTCGCGCATCTCCGGGGCGGCAGGCTCGTACATCTCCCACCACATGCGCTTGAGGCACTGCGCACCGGCAAGAAATGTTTTTTTGGTAAGCGTGTAGTGGTCGATCACGCGCTGCAAGCTAGGGTCGGGTGCAAAGTCCGGCAACGATGAGCTACCTAGCGCACTTCACCTGGGCTTTCACCTGAATGGTCTTGGCGGACGGTGCCATCTCGTTGGAGATAACGAGGTGATAGGTGCCGGCGCCGGGCAGATCGTAGAGGAGCGCGGTCTCGGAGCCGCGGATGGTCTCCCACGAGGAGTGTGGAATGGCGGCCTGGTTCGCGTGCCAGAAAAGGTACTCGTCGTCGGTGAGGAGAAAGGTCTCAAGTGCACCGTCGAATCCACTGCTTCCGTGGATCTGCCCAACGAGCTGGCATCTCTGGGCCGTTTGCGGAAGGACAAAGTCGTAATTGAGAGCGTTGTGTGCCTCGATGCGTACGGCCTTGGCGTCCGCCACCTTGATCGAGAGTCCCTTCGCATCTTTCGCCGGCATCGCGGCGGAAACCGCAGCGGTTGCGGAGTTAGTGGATGCTGAAGGAGGCAAGCCAACTGATATCGGCGCCGCAGCCGTGACGTTCGAGGTGGGCTCCGACATCGTTTCAATCGAAGCGGCCGTGGGTGACAGTGGTGTAGCGCGGGCGGTCTCTGGCGCGCCCTGGATGAGAGACCACATCACGGCATAGGCGACGATGAGTCCGGCTGCTACACCGGCGCGCGCCTTGTGGTCAGCCGGGTCCGAGGATGGTGGGCCGTCCTGAGAGCGATCCCATCCGCATTGAGGACACTCCTTAGCCGAGTCCTTGAGTGGTTCCCCGCAGAAGTTGCAATGCTTTTTCACCAACGGCCTCGTAATAGTTTTCTATCAGAGGACGAATGAGTTCATTCTCCGCTACGTCTGGCTACTAACACTTAAGATTTCTGATCGGACCGGCTCCGAAGTGCTTCGAATGGCGAAAAGGTTCGAGGGTTGAACTACGCGGATGCGGCGGAAGGAGCGGAAAAAGGCGGAGGCGCTCCCAGTGGCCCGCCAGAGAGATTTCTCA